>NZ_CP059973.1:2728462-3031625 GCF_009193295.2 Bacteroides luhongzhouii
AATTCAGACTTATGGGAAAATGAAACCTTCACTATTTGAACGTGAATATGATAGGAAAACTTTATCTGCATCTTTTTTAATAGATAATATTGATGTGGCTTTTGAAGCATGGCAAACAGCCCCTAATTTTATCACGCGTGATTTTAATCTATTCTGCAGATACGTATTGCCTTATCGGGTTGGCAATGAGCCAATAGAGCCGGAGCGAAGAAAACAATTCGAGGAATTGCGTTCTCTAAGAGATTCTATGTTTGACGAAAGTCGGATTATAAAAGATCTATATCACGAATTTGTCAAAGTACGTAAATACCAAAATAGTAAGCAAATGTGGAATTATGCGATATCTTTAACTAAATCTCAATTAGAAAAAACTCGTAGAGGATCATGTCGTCATTTTTGTGAGTATTATGTGGCAGCTTTACGTGCTTGTGGCATTCCTGCAACAATAGATTATGTTAATTGTTGGGGGAACAGAGCTGGTGGACATGAATGGGTGGCAGTTCTAAAGGATAGTGGAGCATTTCTTGCTTTTGACGCATTAGATCGAAAGAAAATGAAATTGGCTTATAAACCAGCAAAAATTTATCGGCAAACTTTTGAAACACAGGTTATTGATGGGGATGCGAGAAAATATGTTCCTGACTATATGCTAAATCCAAATCGCATGGATGTCTCACATCTTTATTTTAATACCTATGATGTGGAGATAAAGGGCAGTGATATGAAACAATATAAGAACTATCCATATGGGGTTATTTGTGTGTTTGATAATAAGAAATGGGTACCTGTTGATTTTGGTAAGGTGACTGATGGGGTATTTCATTTTCAAAATATGATAGGCGATGTATGTTATATGGCTGGTTTTTATGTTAATGGAACTTTTATTTCGGCTACAGAGCCGTTTGTTCTAACCAAAAGTGGTGAAGTAAAATTGATTCAATGTTACACAAAAAATCATGTAGATATGCGGTTGGTTCGTAAATACCCGAAATTCACACGCATTTCTTCTTTTAGGAAAGGACTATTGGGCTCTAAAATAGAAGTATCAGATGATAGAGAATTCTCTTCAGGCAGGACTTTGATAACAATTGATGAATTAGGGAATGAAGATATTTTTGATTCAACCGTAACAGTGAATAGACCATACAGGTATGTGCGATTAGTTTTTGATGAACAGAAAGAAGGTAATTTGGCTGAAATAGAATTTTATGGGAAGAAGAGAGGGACAAATGTTGAAGTTCTATTGACAGGTGGATTTAGCGGAGAACCAATAAAGCAAACTAAAACAAATTGGACGATGGCTTTGGATCGGAGTTTTGATACTTATTTTAAGAAGAATAAAGGAGAAAAAGGTAATATTTGTTTAGATTTAGGAAAGGATAATTCATATGAGATAACGCGCGTAAGATATGTTCCTCAAACAGATTCTAACTTTATAGTTCCGGGAAATCAATATCGTTTGGAATATTGGGACAATTCTTCTTGGAAATTTTTTGGAGAACAGATTGCTACCGATTTTAGTTTAAATTTTTCAAATGTACCTGCTGGCCGATTATATATTTTACATAATCTAACCAATGGTGTGGAGGAGAGAATTTTTACTTATGAAGATGGTAAACAAGTGTGGTGGTAAGCTTTATCTGTTATTAAAAATGAATGTTATTTATGAAACGATTATTGACTTTATTAAATCGTTGCGTTTAAAATGATCTTTCTTTAAAAGCCGTATACAAAGTGTGTATATTTACCAATGTATACACATTTGTATACGGTTAATGTTTTTATATTAATCTATTAATGGTTTTCTTTGTTACAACGTGAATGATAAACTTTTATTTGGACTAATATTATGATAAAACATCTATTCTTTTTTATTTTCGTATCTATGCTACATCTATCTTATGGACAAAAAAGATACACAATCAGAGGTGAATTTCCTGATCATTCTTTGGATAATGAATATGTATTGCTATATGATTTCTCATCTCTTCAAGGTGAATATGAACGTTCAAAGCAAGCATTCATTGACAGTATATTGGTGGTCGATAAAGTGTTTTATTATGAAGGGACGATCAATCAAGAACCTTTTTTAGCATTAGTTCTTTGTAGTAAAAGCAGATATCTTAAATATAGCACAACTTTTATAGTAGAACCTGGCAATATTCAGATGCGCGTTGTTGACTGGGCAAGTGATGGTGACGTGTCAGGTACTTCTATTAACGACGATTACAACAAATATATTATTGAACGGGGGAAACTAATTGGTAAGACGCGTTCTTTAAGAACTAAACGAGAAGATACAATAAAAAGTGATACTCTAAAAGATAATAAATGTATATCTTTAAGTGAGGTATACACATATGCCGAGGAAGGGAAATTTATTTTCTTAGAGAAATATGCTATGTATCCAAATGTTGTACGATATTGGTTATCTTTCTATTTGAATGGGCGAAGAGCGTCAAAGAGTCCTGCTTTCTCCAAATGCCTGCATATTCTCAATTTAATGCCCAAAGCGGATCGGGACATCCTTTTGGCTTGGCGGGACTATACTATTAAAAAGGAGGAGTATAGAGAAAAGACTAAATCTCTGTTGGATAGTATACATAATAATGCCCCTCGTTTCATCGAGGCTATTTCAAAATAGCTCTCCTTAATATGAAGTTTGGGTGTAGTTGCTCTTTTGAAATTTAGTTGGAAAGTTCATAATGGTGCACAAAGGAATTAAATAGTGATTAACGGATTAGTAATTAATCGGTGCGGTTTTTAATTATTACAGAATAGAATGGATTTTCTCATCGGATATTTATTTTCAATCTTTCTATGTCTTCTTTCACCTTTTCTCTGTCTCTTCGATGAATAAGGAGTTTGCGGGTGAAGGGTAACAACTTCACCACCTCTTCACCTGTGGCGATTAGTTTCAAAAATAGTTTCACTGCTTGAAACTATTCGTTTCTCGGTGTGAAACACTTCGTTTCAAAGCATGAAACACTTTGTTTCTCGGCGTGAAACTTTTAGTTTCAAATAGGGTTGAAACTAATTACGAAATAGCTTTACTAATCTTGTTCAATGGTTAAATCAGGAAGCAGCCATTTGATTTGATTCACGATGAAGAGAAGGTGAAAGACCGACTATTCACCTGCAAACTCCTTATTTATCGAAGAAACAGAGAAAAGTGAAGGAGATGGAAGAATTGACCATGTTATAGAGAAAAGCATTGAATTGTTCAAAACCGTACCGATTATGAACCAATGCAAATCATAGGTCAGTATATGGAAAAAATGACATAAATATGGATAATAATCCTTGTCTCGAAATAGCCTGCTAAGTTTTTTGTATTCATTATTCCTTTTGGCTAGTTTTGCTTGTGTAAATCTTAAAAAGTCATGAAACACATAACTAAAATAAAAGCAATTTTCGCTATTTTACTATTATATATTATAATAGTTCCACCATTATACGCCCAATCTATAAGTGTCCGTTCATTACCTGGCTATGTAAAAGCGATAAATCAATTCAACCAACTGAACCCTCAAGAAAAGGTGTATCTTCATTTTGACAATACCGGATATTATTTGGGTGATACTATCTGGTTTAAGGCTTATGCGGTATTTGCAGAGCAACTTCGTCCCACCACTTTAAGCAAAGTGTTACATGTAGAGCTGTTGACTCCACAAGGAATGGTAGTGGATGACCGCCAATTAAAGCTTGAAAATGGCGAATGTCATGGTGAATTTGCCTTGAGTTCCCGTTATCATAGTGGTTTCTATGAAGTTCGTGTTTACACTCGAAGTCTGTTGAATTTTGGTGACGATTGTATTTTTTCTCGTGTATTTCCTGTTTATGATTCTCCGGAAATAGAAGGGCATTATACTGATCGGAAGATGAATAGTGGTTTTGGCTTGAAAGACGAACGTAAAAAGACCACAAAAGCTAAGAAAGTCAACCTTTCCTTTTATCCTGAAGGAGGAAATGCTGTGGTTGGGTTACGTTCGAGAATCGGTTTCAAAGCTACAGGAGAGAATGGAGAAGATTTGAATATAACAGGTGCGGTATATGATTCTTCCGGTGAACTGGTTTCATATTTCTCCACTTATCACCAAGGTATGGGATTTTTTGAAATGATTCCTGATAAGACTACATATAAAATTGTAGCCGATTATGATGGAAAGAAATATGACTTTTCTTTTTCAAACATTATTCCTTCAGGATATGTGATGCGTGTGACAGATTTGGATGCAGAAACTTATCAGGTACATCTGCAAAAATCTCCGGACTTGCCGGCTGATACTTTAGCCGTTTCTGTATCATGTCGTGGTACAGTTTATTCAGCAGAAGCTTTAGTTTTGGGTGATAAACCTTATATTTATCAATTGGATAAAGGAAAACTTCCTGCCGGTTGCCTTCAATTTACTCTTTATAATCAGGATGGTAAAATTCTGGCAGACCGTTTGGCTTTTAATCGTGCTCCGTTAGAATATTGCCGTGTTGCGGTGGAGGCGGATAAACCTTTCTATAAACCTTTAGAAAAGGTGAGACTATCACTCGCTGTGAAAGATTTGTCCGGTAATCCTGTATCAGGCAGCTTTTCATTGTCTGTGCGTGATGCCGGCACAGAAATTCATACTGGTTATCATGAGAATATCCTGACAAACTTGTTGCTCTCTTCTGAAATACGAGGTTACATCGCTCATCCGATGCAATATTTCGGGACGGACGACCGTAGTAATCGTATGAAGTTGGACTTGTTGATGATGGTACAGGGGTGGCGCCGTTACAATTGGCAGGTGATGGCGGGGGTATCTCCTTTTCATGTGGCACATTATGCTGAAGAGGGTTTACCAGTGAGTGGTGTAGTGAAATCTTTACTCAAGAATAGGGTGGAAGCGAATGTGGATGTTGTATTTTGGATTGTTAAGGATAGTGCTTCTTTCCATGGTCATTGCAAAACTGACAAAAAAGGGCGTTTCCATTTCCTGTTGCCGGATCATGCGGCAGTAGACGGTGAATGGCAGCTGGCTCTTTCTGTGACTTCGAAAGGCAAACCGAAACATTGCAGGATTATGCTCGACCGCCTTTTTAGTCCGGAAGCCCGCAGTTATTCTATTTCGGACTTTCAGGTGAAGGATACGGTTATTGTTTTTGCAGATACTTCAGATAGTCTGGCCAATAGTAATGTTTTAGGTATGATACAGAATCTTCCCCAAGTGGTGATAAAGAAAAAACAGATAAAGAATGAGATATTTCCGGATTTGGTTTGTAATGTGGAAAAGGATATTAGTAGGCTGATGGATCAAGGGAAGGATTATCCAGGAACATTGGGGGAATATATGGAAAGAAATATTTCTGCGGTAAACATGGTAGATACTGCGTATACGTATGCTAATAGTGCTATTTGTTATATTTTAGATGGTGGAGGTTCTGTTAATCCGCGAAAGGGCATCGGTGCTTCCGATCATCCGATAGAGAATATAAAAACAATAGAAGTGTATGATGGAAATCTTCGGGCTTGGATAGTGAGAAACATAGATAGTAATTATGGCTATTATCCTCCGAGTGATCCAACATCAGATTTTTATAGTATGAGACATTTATATGATGCTGTTTTTCAGGCTAACCAAAGGCTGGTATTATTCATCGTCCGTTTATATAACGATGTGTTGCATGACAAGTATAAGAAGGGAATGCGTTATACTTTTTTCAAAGCCTTTTCTCCTGTAAGAGAATTCTATCAGGTAAATCATAGTAATAGTGTTCCGGGAGATATAGATTTTCGTCGAACTTTGTATTGGAATCCTGATGTGAGGACTGATAATAATGGAAAAGTGAACGTTAGTTTTTATAATAATGCTACTTGTCGACAAATGACGATCAATGCAGAGGGGATAAATCGTGGGAAGTGTATTATTAAAGAATAAATTTATATGGAGATTTTACTTTTCATAGTGTTACATTCTATGTTGCAGTGCAAAAGATGTATCTTTGTAACCAGCAATCAAAATAACCCCAAGCACTGTATGAAATATAAATTATTATACCTCTTCGTTTTGTTTAGTTTTTCTATATCGAATCTGTATGCTGATATTGAACTTAGTTCCAAACAAATGAGAACCAGTGATGGGCTACCTAGTAATTCTGTACGATGCATGTTTCAGGACAGTAAAGGGTTCTTATGGTTGGGTACTTTAGACGGATTGACCCGTTATGATGGAAATACTTTTCTTACCTATCAGTTGGAAACCGGCAAACACGATCAGATTTCTTTAGCAGATAACAGAATAAAACATGTGGTAGAGGATAAAAATGGCTTCCTGTGGATAAAGACAGTACCGGAATTATTCAGCTGTTATGATCTACAGAAAGCTTGTTTTGTAGATTTTACCGGTACCGGAAATGATGGAGAGAACTATTCAGAAATATTTATGTCCTCTAATGGAGATGTGTGGCTTTGGCATAGAGGGAACGGTGTGCGTCAAATTGTTTGTGAGGACGATCGGACTATGACCTCTGTGAAGTTTAGAGCGAAATTTGGAAACTTGCCCGATGACCGGATTAAATTTATAAATGAAGATTCTAGTGGCAGGATCTGGATTGGTACCATGCAGGGACTTGCGTCTGTTTATAAAGGGAAAGTTGAATTTATCGATAGGAAATTGAATTTTTCTTCTTCTTTCCCTCATGGAGAGGATATGTATTTTCTGACAAAGAGTGGAGATGTGTATCGCTGTGTAAATGGATCGAAAAAAATAGACTGTTTAGCGTCGCTGTCTGCTATTGCCGATAATACATCTGTCAGTACACATTCATTGATAAAAGATAAATGGGTTATATTTACTTCCAGCGAAGGGGTATATGAATTTGATTTTCAGAACTTTCAAATAACTCCTTGCCGAGAATTGAAAATAAATAATGGAAAAGTTATTCATGACAATTACGGAGATTGTTGGGCTTACAATAACACTGGACGAATTTATTATATAAATTCGAAGAGCGGAGAAATAAAGGATTTTCAACTGATTCCTGAAGAGAAGATGAAATATATAGATTATGAACGCTATCATGTGGTGCGTGATGACCGGGGGATTGTGTGGATTTCAACTTATGGAAACGGACTTTTCACCTACGATATTCAGGAGGACCAGTTGGAACACTTTGTTTCCGAAGGGAAGAATGCAGGACCTATAGGGTCAGATTTCTTGTTATGTTTGATGAAAGACAGGACAGGAGGAATATGGGTAAGCTCCGAATATTCCGGTTTGTCTCATATTTCCATTTCAAATAAAGGCATTACACATGTCTATCCTGAATCGCCGGATGTTTTTGACCGTTCGAATACAATCCGGTTACTGACTAAAATGTCGAATGGAGATATATGGGTAGGAACGCGAAGAGGTGGATTGTATAATTATGATTCTCATCTGAAAACTAAGATAGATAATCATTATTTGCCCTATAATATTTATGCGATTTCAGAAGATAGTCAGGAGAATATATGGATAGGAACCCGGGGAGACGGACTAAAAATAGGAGATACGTGGTATAAAACGGATCCGTCTAATCCTTTTGCCTTATCTCATTCTAATATTTATTCCATTCTTCGTGATAAGAAAGATCGTATGTGGGTTGGAACATTTGGAGGAGGACTGGATCAGGCAGAATCAACGGAAAAAGGACAATACAAGTTCCGTCGTTTCTTTCAAGGAAAGAAGTATGGCTTACGGATAGTCAGAGTAATGGCAGAAGATGAGAAAGGGATGATATGGATGGGCACAAGTGAAGGTATCTGCATTTTCCACCCTGACTCATTGATCGCTAATGAAGATAACTATCATTTGTTCAGCTACACCGATGGCAATTTTTGCAGCAATGAGATTCGTTGCCTGTTTCGTGATAGCAAAGGGCGCATGTGGGTAGGTACTTCGGGTGCCGGGCTGAATCTATGCGAACTGTCAGACGACTGTCAGTCTTTGAAATATACGCATTATGGAATAGCTGAAGGACTTGTTAATAATATGGTGCAATCTATTTTGGAAGATCATTCGGGACAATTATGGATTGCTACGGAATATGGAATTTCAAGGTTCAATCCTAACAGCCATTCTTTCGAGAATTATTTCTTCTCATCTTATACATTAGGAAATGTGTATAGCGAGAACAGTGCGTGTATGGGGGCAGACGGTAAACTGATTTTTGGAACAAACTACGGATTGACGATTATTGACCCGAAGAAGATTCCAACAGAGAGATTGTTTTCTCCTATTGTTATCACAGGATTGTCCGTTAATGGAATTCAGGTGAAGCCTAATATGCCGGGTTCTCCTTTGCAAGAATCTTTAGCCTATTCGGATAAGATTACATTGAAATATTTCCAGAATTCTTTTATGCTTGATTTTTCTACTCTTGATTATTCGGATAATGGTCAAATCAAGTATATGTATTGGCTGGAAAACTATGACAAGGGATGGAATGTTCCGTCTTCTTTAAGTTTTGCTACTTATAAATATCTGGAGCCGGGCACTTACATTTTCCATGTGAAATATTGTGATGGTGCCGGTATTTGGAATGATACCGAAACAACCTTGAAGATTGTTATCGTGCCTCCGTTTTGGAAAACAAATTGGGCTATGCTCGGATATTTCATCCTGATGTTAATAGCTTTGTACTTTACATATCGTATCATTTTTAATTTCAATAGGTTGCGCAACCGCATCAATGTTGAAAAACAACTGACAGAGTATAAACTGGTATTTTTCACAAATATCTCTCATGAATTCCGTACTCCGCTTACATTGATCCAAGGAGCATTGGAGAAAATGTACCGGACGGATGATATTCCACAAGCCTTATTGCATCCGTTGAAAGTCATGGATAAAAGTACACAACGTATGTTGAGGCTGATTAATCAGTTGCTGGAGTTCAGAAAAATGCAGAACAACAAGTTGGCTCTTTCTCTGCAGGAAACTGATGTAGTTGCTTTCCTGTACGAAATATATTTAAGTTTCAGTGACGTAGCAGAACAGAAGAATATGGATTTCCGCTTTTTGCCGTCTGTGCCATCCTATAAAATGTTTATTGATAAAGGTAATTTGGATAAGGTGGTGTATAACTTACTTTCAAATGCTTTTAAGTATACTCCTTCGAGTGGGACAATTCTGTTTTCTGTGAATGTGGATGAGGTGAAGAAGTGTTTATACATTCAGGTAGCGGATACCGGAGTAGGTATTCCTAAAGAAAAGCAGGGAGAATTGTTTAAACGTTTCATGCAAAGTAGTTTCTCCGGAGATAGCATTGGAGTAGGGTTGCATTTGAGCTATGAATTGGTGCAGGTGCATAAGGGAACTATTGAATATAAAGATAATGAAGGGGGAGGTTCCGTATTTACGGTATGTATCCCGACTGATAAAACTGTTTATTCGGAAAAAGACTTCCTGGTTCCCGGCAATGTCCTGCTGGAAGAAGCGAATATGCAGACTCACCATTTGCAGCAACTTTCAGAAGAATGTCAGGAACATGAAAAGGCGGTAACTGCATCGAGAAGACATAAAATATTAGTCATTGAAGACGATAATGATATTCGTGGGTTCCTGCGGGAAGAGCTTAGTGTTTATTTTGAAGTAGAAGTGGCTGCGGATGGAATATCCGGATTTGAAAAGGCATGTAATTATGACGCAGACTTGATTATCTGCGATGTATTGATGCCCGGAATGACCGGTTTTGAAGTGACAAAGAAATTGAAAACGGAATTTGCGACAAGTCATATTCCTATTATTCTGCTGACTGCCTTGACTTCACCGGATAAACATTTGGAAGGACTTGAAGCCGGAGCGGACGTTTATGTTGCAAAGCCATTTAGTTTTAAGCTTTTGCTTGCGCAGGTGTTCCGGCTGATAGAGCAATGCGAAAAGTTGCGGAAGAAATTTTCCAGTGAACCGGGGGTAGTACGTCCTGCTTTATGTAACACGGACCGGGATAAGGAGTTTGCAGATCAGTTGGTGGCTGTGGTGGAAAAGATTTATTCTCAATACAACATTTCTATTGATGAATTTGCGCAAATGATGGGGATGGGACGAACTGTATTTTATAAGAAATTGCGTGGAGTGACCGGATACTCACCTAATGAATATTTGCGTGTCGTACGAATGAAGAAGGCTGCCGAACTGTTTTTGACTGAAAGAAATCTGACTGTTGCCGAAGTTTCTTATAAAGTGGGTATTAACGATCCTCTTTATTTTAGTAAATGTTTTAAAGCGCAGTTTGGAGTATCTCCTTCGGCTTATCAAAGAGGGGAGAGAAGTAAAACGTAGTATATATTTACCTTGAATCCGGTTTGTGAAGGATAGACCGGATTCAAGATAAGTATGTTTATCAGTTACATATTGAGGTCTAATTTATAGATTTCACTTCCGGCAAGAAGGAAACATCCTGTTCCGAAATCCTCAAAATCAGGAACTTTGTCGTATGTGACAGGTTGACTGTCTTTCGGTTCTTTGCCAGTTCCCTGTACATAACCAAGAAAACCATTCGGGTGAACTGCATCCTTCACCATAGCATTCCATGCTTTTATGATTACAGGCAGATAGGTCTTTTTATCTAATAGGCCGTTGCGTACGCCCCAAGCCATACCATATACGAAAAGAGCTGTGCCGGAAGTCTCTTTGCCTCCAAAGTTTGACGGATCGTGGAGGCTGACATTCCAAAAGCCATCTTCGCGCTGGCATTGTTTCAGTGCTTTACTCATAGTCATAAAATCATTGATGTAATCCTGATGATGCTTTTCATTAGAGGGGATTTCATTCATAACTCGAACCAAAGCTGCATATACCCATCCGTTACCACGGCTCCAATAACAGTTTTTGCCATTCGGCTCTTTGTATGGAGGATCGAAATTATGGTCTCTCCACCACAAACCTTCTTTGACATTGAACATCCCGTTCTCTCCGTGCTTATTACGGGTATATTCGTACATATCCCACATCTTGTCGAAGTATTTCTGTTCACCTGTAAGTTTTCCCATTTTGGCAAATATAGGCATCCCCATCTGGATAGCATCTATCCACCACCAGTCGTTTACTTGTGGAGTGTTGACCAGCATATCCATATTGGCTTTCGTTTTCCGTATTTTCTCAGGATCGGGGCAAATGTTGTATAAATCGAGATAAATTTGGCTGGCGCAGTAATTATCTGCATTACGGGTGGTTGTCCCACGGTGGAAGCCCCACTGGTGGTAATCCGCCCATTCTTTGGCGTAGAGATAATATTCGTCTGCGGGATAGATGGAGTAGAGCGCCATTAAGCCTTCGTAATATACACTTCGTGTCCAGATATTACTGGGGCGAACTACTTTTTTCACAAAAGAAGGAGTGCGATAATCGGCATATTTCTTCATGAAATAGTTGTTCACCTGAAGGGTTACTTTCAGAATTTCTTTTTTATCGGGAGCTGTTTGTGCTTTTATGTTCCCGTAACTCAATATTATTCCTGCAAAAAATAGTATAAGATGCTTTTTCATTTTATAATAAATTAGATTACTATTGTTCTTAGATTGAGGCACACAAAAGTAAGCCTTTCTTTACCTGTTGCAAAGAAAATGCATTGTAAGGAAAGTAATATTGAAATTTGTACGGAAAATATGTAATATTAGACTTTATCAGCCGAGATGAGGCGTTTTATCTCTTCTGCAGTCTCCGTGATGTATTGAGGCGCAAATTCTTCCAGTTCTGTGCGTGGTCGAAATCCCCATGTCACTCCGCAAGCGGTTACACCGGCATTGGCTGCTGTTTGCATATCTACACCGGAATCGCCTACATAAAGAACATCTTCTTTTCGTACATTGGCAAGTTTTAATATATCAAGAACGACTGTCGGGTCGGGCTTGACATTCACTCCTTCCCGCTGCCCGAAAACAGCAGTAAAGCGGATTTCCGGGAAATAATGAGCAACGAGTTTCTCGGTAGCAGCCTGATATTTGTTGGAAGCTACGGCAATCTGAATACCTGCGGATTGCAGATACGACAATAACGCTGAAATACCCGGATAGGGACAACTATCGTCTGCATTGTGAATATCATAATAAGGAATAAACTCGTTGCGAACGCGGAGCACATTTTCTTCCGTCTTTTCCCCTTCGGGTAATGCACGTTCAAAGAGTTTGTTGATGCCGTTTCCTACCATGAAATTATACTTTTCTATTTCGTGTGTAGGATAGCCTAATTTATTTAAAGCGTAATTTGTACTGTGGGCAAGGTCGGCGATGGTATTCAGCAATGTTCCATCCAAGTCAAATATAATTAGTTTCTTCATTCTTACTGTATCTTATTGTTCTCCTTTAATCTCTTTTACCGATACAAAAATAGGTAAAAAAGATAAGATAGAGAAATCCTTATCCTGTATGCTGGATTTTTAACTTTCTCTATCTTCTTGACTGTTGTTTATCCTGAAGAGATGGTTCCGGCAGTTAATTTACTCCTCCGCCGAGAGCATGATACAGGTGTATGACGCCTTGTATCTTGCTGATTTGGTCTTGTGCCAGTGTTAGTCGGGCATTGAGCAACGACTGCTGGGCTGTGAGCACCTCTAGGTAATTGGCAGAAGTGTAACGTACCAATAGCTGTGTCTTTTCCGTGGCGGCTTTGAGGTCGGTTATCTGTTGAAGATCAAGGCGAATACGTTTATCGGAAGTCTGCCATTCGGTAAGGGCGTCGTTTACCTCGTTCCCTGCATTCAGCAGAGATTGTTCAAAACGCAGGCAGGCTTCTTCCTGTCGGGCACGGGCTATTTTCAGGTTGGCGATGTTCGTTCCTTTATTAAATAGCGGGGCAGTGAGCTGGGCGATGACATTGGAAAGCCATTTTCCTGGATTGAGAATGGTGCCGCCACCATTGTTTGTCCAGCCGAGTGTGCCGGAGAGTGTAAGGTTCGGATAGAAGGCGGAACGGGCGGCGTTGGTGGCATAGAAGGCTTCGGACAAGGCCGCTTCTGCCTGTCGTACATCAGGGCGGTTGGATAATAGTTGGAGAGGCAGACCGAGGAAGATATTGTCGGAGAACTCTTGTTCATTCAGTATGCCACGTTCGATGGTGTGAGCAGGTTCTTTCAGTAAGGCAGAGAGGCTGTTTTCTGTTTCGCTGATGTTTCTGCCGATTGAGAGTATCTGAGCATCAAGTGCTGTGCGGTTGGCTCGAGCTTGATGTATTGCCACATCATTAGTTCGTCCGGCTTTTGATAATGCTTCTAGGGTGGCAATCGTTTCATCCCAGTTTGCCAGAGTTTGTTCGGATATAGCAAGCTGGGTATCGAGCATCAACAGTGTGTAGTAGCTTTCGGCGATGGTTGCTACCAATTGCGTCTGCACAGCTTGTGCATAAATGCAACTTTGTTCGAGTGCTGCGATTGCTCCACGTTTGGCGTTGGTTACTTTCCCGAAAATATCTACTTCCCATGTAGCAGCGATTCCTAAGTTATATGTTTTTTTTGTTTCACCGTTGTAACGACTGACGCCGGCTTGCGGTGTCAGACTGACGGAGGGCAGATATGACAGGCGGGCATTCGTTAATATGGCTTGCGATTCCTCTATTTGCAGGCGGGCAATGTTCAAATCAGTGTTTCGTTTAAGCCCGGTGGTTATCAGAGTTTGCAGATGCGGGTCAGTGAAAAGTTCGCGCCAGAGTTTTGTTGCCATCGTAGTACTGTCTGCCGATTGTACCGGCATCCGGTAGAGGCTGTCTGTATTTATGTCTGTTTCCGGGCGGGAGTACCGGTTGTATATGCCGCATCCGCTCAACAAGTAGGAGGCAGCGAGAAGCATTCCTATATAATATTTTCTTTTCATGTCTCAATTCTTACAATTATTTATCAATTGCATAATCTGATGGTAATTATAATTCTTTACGTCCGGGGAGGAAACGTTCCTGTATGTATTGGCAAAGGATGAACAGTGAGGGTACGACAAAAAGTAGTGCTACTGTGCCCAGTAGCATACCACCTACGGTTCCCACACCTACCGAAATGTTACCGTTGGCCCCCACACCTTGTGCGAACATCAGCGGCAGCATACCGAAGACCATTGTCAATGAGGTCATCAGGATGGGACGCAGACGGGCTTTGGCGGCAGACATAGCGGCGGTGGTGATGCTCATGCCTTGATGGCGGCGGTCGGAAGCATACTCTGTGAGCAGGATGGCTGTTTTGGAGAGCAGACCAATGAGCATAATCAGTCCTGTCTGCATATAGATGTTGTTTTCCAGTCCCCATAGTTTGGCAAAGAGGAAACTTCCCATCAGGCCAAAGGGAACGGAGAGAATAACGGCAAACGGAATGAGCAGGCTTTCGTAGAGTGCACAAAGAATGAGGTAGATAAAGACGATGCAGACGATGAACACCAGTGTCGTTGTGTTGCCTGTTGCTGCCTCCTCGCGTGTCATGCCGCCGAACTCGTAGCCATAGCCTTCGGGCAGGGAAGTACGGGCTACTTCTTCAATCGCTTTGATAGCCTGTCCCGAACTGTAACCGTCGGCAGGAGCACCGTAAACGGTAATGGCGGAGAAAAGGTTGAAACGTGAAAGACTTTCCGACCCATATACTCGTGTGAGTGTGAGATACTGTGTGACGGGGGACATTTCGCCGTTGGCATTACGTACATAGATATTGTTCAGTGCTTCGGTGTCCAAGCGGTATTCGGGTGAAGCTTGCACCATCACACGGTATAGTTTCGTAAATCGGTTCAAGTTGGACGAATAGCTGCCTCCTATATAGCCTGAAAGCGTGCTAAGCACATCAGTCGGCGATATACCGTTGCGTTTACACAGGGCGGCATCCACTTCTACTATGAACTGTGGGTACTTCGTGTCGAACGTTGTGTAGGCACGTGATATTTCAGGTCGACGGTTCATTGCATCGATAAAAGCACGTGTGTATGTCAACAAATCTTCCATGCTACTCCCTTTTTTGTCTTGCACATATAGTTCAAAACCATCGCTCATGCCATAGCCCGAAATCATAGGACTGGTGGAGACGCGGATCTGTGCTGCCTTGATAGCATCGGTACGGTGGTATATTTCTTTCATGACGGAGTTTACGTCATCGCCTTCTTTCGTGCGTTCGCTCCAGTTCTTCAAGCGGATGGTGAATGAACCGGCAGAGGCGGATTGGTTATGGCGAGCATCTTTCCCTGTGACGCGTGAGTATATTTTGATTTGAGGAATATCATGTATGGCTGCTTCAATTTCGTCCATGATACGCTCCGTTTCCTCCAGATTGCTGCCGGGGGCGGTTTGAACGTTCACGTTGATAGTGCCCATATCCTCTTGAGGCACAAGTCCCGTTTTAGTGGTATGCATTAGCACGACCAGTGCCACGCATGCCACCATGATGCTGCCTACGGCAATACCTTTGTGACGGAACAGAAAAGAAACACCTCTCATATATTTTTGTTGCACATGGCGGAATGAGCGGTCGAAGGCGTAATGGAAACGGTCGGAGAAACCAGGCTTTCCGTCGTTCTCCATGCTTACACGCGGACGCATAATCAGGGCGCAGAGGGCTGGACTGAGCGTCATGGCATTGAGTAGCGAGATCGCAACAGCGACCGCCATTGTCAATCCGAATTGTGTGTAGAATACTCCTGTCGTCCCACCCATGAAACTTACGGGGATGAATACTGCCATAAAGACAATGGTCGTGGTTATCAGTGCTGAAGTTAGTCCGCTCATGGCATCCACTGTGGCGTGGTAGGCAGTGGTGTAACCTTCGTCAAACCGTGCCTGTACGGCTTCCACTACAACGATGCTATCGTCTACTACTGTACCTATAACTAACACGAGGGCAAAAAGTGTCAGCAGGTTCAGGCTGAATCCTACAACATAGATAAAAGCGAATGTTCCTACCAGTGATACAATGATGGCGAGTGAGGGAATGAGGGTTGCCCGCAAATCGTGCAGGAAGAGATAGACCACCAGCACTACCAGAACAATGGCGACAAATAGTGTTTCCACTACATTGGCGATAGAGGCATCGAGAAAGTCCTTTGTGCTCGTAATGTCGGTCAGTATCATGCCTTTGGGCAAGGAGGCGGAGATGTCCGCGGTTACATCGTCAATTTCCTTGATGATTTCATTGGCATTTGAACCGGAGGTCTGTGCCATCATGCAGTTAGCTCCCGGATGTCCGCTTGTCTGGCTGAGCATGGCATAGTTCTCCGCGCCGAGTTCGATACGTGCCACGTCTTTCAGGCGTAGTACTTCGCCGTTAGGCAGAGAGCGAATGACCATATTCTCGTAGTCTGTCTCGTCCTCATAGCGTCCCCTGTATTTCAGTACATACTGGAACGTGTTTGCCGACTCTGAACCGAGCGTGCCCGTAGGCGACTCCACGTTTTGCTCGCCCAGCACTGTTGCGATGTCCGAGGGCATCAGACCGTATTGGGCCATTTGTAACGGATCAAGCCAGATGCGCAACGAGTAGCTGGCTCCCCAGATATTCACGTCACCTACACCGGCGATACGAGACAGGCGCGGTTCGATATTGATTTTCATGTAGTTTGTCAGGAAGTTGGCATCGTAGCTATCGTCCGGTGAGTAGAGCGACAAGGCTTTCAGCGAGTTGCTCTGACGTTTGCGTACGGTGATACCTGACTTTGTGACTTCTGCCGGAAGTAATCCTTGTGCTGATGCTACCCGGTTTTGTACGTTCACTACTGACATGTCGGGGTCAGTACCCTGGCGAAAATAGACACTGATGGAAGCTGAGCCGGTATTGGTGGCGGTGGAAGTCATGTACATCATATTCTCCACACCGTTCAATTGTTCTTCAAGTGGTGTGATTACACTCTTCATCACTGTTTCAGCATTGGCTCCGGTATAGGTGGCGGAGACACGCACTGTGGGTGGTGCAATGTCGGGAAACTGCTCTACCGGCAACTGACTCAGTCCGATAAGTCCAACGATGATGATAGCTACGGAAATGACACCCGAAAGTATCGGGCGGTCGATGAAAGTCTTGACGGTCATGATTTACTCCTTTCCGTTTTGGGGATTGACAATTGCGCCTTCACGTACTAGGCCGGCACCTTCGGCAATGATCACGTCTCCTTGCTGCAAGCCTGTTTCCACTACATACTCTATGCCGTTGTTCAGCCGGAAGACAGTAATGGGGGTGGCCTGTGCCTTACCGTCGACAACTTTGTAGACAAAGATGCGGTTCTGTAATTCATAGGTGGCTCCCTGTGGAATGACGATGCAATTCTCCCTTATGTTCGGTAGGATGACCGTTCCACTGCCACCATCGCGAAGCAGGTTTTTTCCGTTCGGGAAATCGGCACGGAGTGTTACAGCTCCAGTTCCACTGCTGACTATGCCACTTACGGCACTGATGCGCCCTTTCTCTGCATACATCTTGCCACTAGCCATGCGTAATTCTACTTCAGGCATTTGCTTGATGAATTTGTCGAGTGAACCATACTCTTCTATTAGAGCAATTACTTGACTCTCGGTGAGCGAGAAATAAGCATACATTTGGCTGTTATCCGAAACTGTGACGAGGGGTTCGGCGATGTTGCTGTTCACCAATGCTCCTATACGATAAGCAATCATACCTGTCACACCGTTTACGGGGCTTTTCACCTCTGTATAAGAAAGGTTGTTGCGAGCGTTTACCTCTTGCGCACGTACCTGAGCGAGTGTGGCTTCGGCGGCAGCAAGATCGTTGCGGGCGGTGCTGAGGTCGTAATCTTGTACTACGTTCTTTTCGCGTAATACTTTTGTGCTTTCCATGTTCAATTGAGCGGTAGCAAGCCGTGCTTCGGCACTTTTCACGTTGGCTTCTGCTTCTGCCAGTGCTGCACGATAAGGCACTTGGTCGATGATGAACAGTACTTGTCCACGATGTACGTTTTCACCTTCACTAATGCAGATGTGTGTGATGAGTCCGTTCACTTGCGGGCGTATCTCTACTACTTGTTGTCCGGCAAGTGTAGCGGTGTATTCAGACAGCAGTGTCCGGTCTTCTCGTTTTACAGTCATAGTTTTGTAGTTCGCACTCTCTTGTGTAGCCGGTGATTGGTGGCAGGCGCACAGTGTCAGCCCCACAAACAGGGCTGGAAGCATTCTCTTTTTCATATTCTCTGATATATCCGTTTCTTATTTGGGTTTCTATATGTCAGACACAAAAGTAAGGAAACAGAGTGGGCTGTGCTGTATATAAATAAGGATGTGGGGGTAAACGGTGAAAATGTGGGGACGAATGGCTTGATTTCGGGGGCAGACATCTTCCTGCAGAGTCCTCTTTCTGCAGAAAAAGGTGTATCTTTGCATAAGATAAGTTGCGCCTTGGCAATTTGAAGTAAGTTTCGTTGCGTTTGGTTCACATTATCTTTGTGTCATTCAATCAATGAGATTAATGTAAATGTTATGATTATGGAGAAAAAAGCAATTATTACTGTAGTGCTGGCCGTATTTTTCGGTCTGGTACAAGCACAGAACAACTTTGTAAATCCTGAACACGTGGAGTCTGTGACGGCTATTAGCCGGGTATTGGGTGACGGACGTAAGGTGGCAACCGTTATATTGGAATATGATGTACCTATCAGTAACAAGAGTCTTACTACAGACAGTTATCGGGTAGAGGGAAAAGAGGTAACGCGTATCTATGCCAATACTGTACCAGAAAGAGCGGAGGTAGGTGTGAACGGTCGCTATGTAATTATCGAAGTGAAAGCTGAAGTAGATCTCAACGCACAGCCCAAACAACCTACAGAAGCAGATATGGAGAAGAAAAAAGAGCGTGACCGGATGCAGGGTGGTCCCGGACTACGTGCCGGATGGAGTACAGGTGGCGATGATGAATATCCGGGCAATGCCGTGGTAGTACAAACCAGGAATATCAAAACCGTCCAAGGAAAGATTTATAAGGCAAGTGAAACGCCTATAGAAAGTACTGTGGAGAAATGTCTCGTGGCAGATGATTTCAAACAGGAAGAATTTGTCAGTCCTTATACTGGTCAGGTGTTACCTTATAATATATATATCCCCGAAGATTATAATCCTGAAGAGAAATATCCGCTGGTGCTATTCATTCACGATGCCGGTGTGGCAAGTGGTCCTGTCACACAGACGCTTTACCAGGGGAATGGTGCCACATCGTGGGCAGAGCCGGAGGCACAGGCACGCCACAAGTGTATTGTCGTGGCTCCCGAATATCCTTTCATCACGGTAGATGATAACTGGAATTACAGCCACCACCTTGATGCTACTATCGCTTTGCTGAAAGATCTTCAAACGCGTTATTCCATCGACTCTACCCGTATCTATACCAGTGGGCAGTCTATGGGCTGTATGTCTTCTATCGTGATGATGCTGAAGGAACCTGACCTTTTTGCCGGAGCATTACTTGTGGCGGGCAAGTGGAACCCGGAGTTGATGGGGCCACTCGACAAGCAGAACATTTGGATTATCTCCTGTGAAGGTGACCATTCATCCAATACGCTGCAAGGCCAGGCTGTTGAGTTGTGGCGTAATCAAGGCAGCACTGTTTCAGAAGCCACGTGGGATATGACACTTCCTGTCGAACAACTTTCCGAGGAGGCAAATAAGATGCGTGCCGAGGGGAATCATTTGCTGTTTACCCACCTCACAGGTGGAAATCACCGGGCTACGTGGTTTGTTTCTTATGGTATTGAGGGCGTACAGGACTGGCTGTTTGAGCAGCATAAATAAAATTTTCATTGAAGATGAAGAATGTGTCCCGTTACATCGACCTTGCCTTTTGCCTCATTTTTCTGCCGCTGATGATACTTGTTTTTCCGGTGGAACGATGGTGGGGCACGTATCCTGTGTTCTTCAGTTCATTCATCGGTTGGCTGTATATCACTTACTTTGTTTATAAGTATTTCGTTATCCCCCGGCTGTTTCATGCGGGCAGGCAGCGTATTTATGCTCTTGCGGCTATTGCTGCTTCCCTGCTGATAACTTTCTTTTTCTCATCTTACGAAATTACATCACCGCTCTATCATATCAACCAACACGAACGTGAACTTTATTCATATCTGATTTGGGGGGTGAGGCAGAATCAACAAGCAGTATGGCTGCATTACATTGTCGTGGTGATATTTTGTTTTGCCGTGGGGATGCTGAATGAAGCGTACCGCCAGCGATTGGCACGCAAGGAAGTAGAATATGAACGCAACAAAGCGGAACTGGCGCTTTATAAGGCACAAATCAATCCGCATTTTCTTTTTAATACGCTCAATACGATTTATGGGCTATTGATTATGCATTCCGACAAGACTGAAACCACATTGGAACAATTCATAAACTTGACGAAGTATATGTACAATAATGCCAACCATGAGTTTATCTCTCTATCTGAGGAGGTGGAATATATCAGCCAATATATTGATCTTCAGAAGTTGCGTCTGAATGAGTTTGCAGATGTATCTTTTAGTTACGAGGTCGAATCGCCCGAAATGTCCGTTCCGCCTATGATGCTGATTACTTTTGTGGAGAATGCTTTCAAGTATGGCATCTCGTCCAACGAGCCTTGTTTCATTCACATTCACTTGGAACAAAAGGGCGATACGCTCTGCTTTGAAGTGGTGAATTCCGTTTTTGAACGTAATGTGAAGAACTCCAAACGAATGGGGATTGAAAACTGCCGCAAGCGTTTGTCCTTGCTCTATCCCGGTCGTCACCGACTGGATTTAGGATGCAGTAGGGACAACACGTTCCATGTCCGGCTTGAACTTAAATGTGCGCCTTTATGATGAAATGTATTGCTATAGATGACGAACCTATTGCGCTGAACATTATCAGTCAGTATTGCCGACGACGGGGAGATTTGCAGATTGAGACATACAGTTCTCCCCGGCTGGGTATGCAGCGCGTCCGTGAGTGGCAACCGGATATCGTGTTTCTCGATATTGAGATGAATGGGATATCGGGTATTGAACTGGCACGTGAATTGCCTTTGTCTTGCTGTCTGATATTTACTACCGCATACGCTCATTATGCCCTTGAAGGTTTTGAAGTGAATGCTGTTGACTTCCTGCACAAACCCTATTTTTATGACCGCTTCGATCGTGCTGTGCAGAAGGCGGAGCAGTGGCTTAAGATGCACGATTTGCTCAGTGTATCGGAGGCTGCTTCTCGACAGTTGGTGTTGAAAGTTGAGTATAAAAATGTGACTATTTCCATAGATACCATTCTTTATATTGAATCGATAGATAATTATGTCAAGATACATGGCACCGATGGCAAGACGGTACTTTCCAAAATCACATTGAGAAGCCTTGAGGAACAGCTCCCCCAAGGAGAATTTATCCGTATACATCGTTCTTTTCTGGTTCCGAAAAAAAGAGTAGCTAAATTCTCACGCTCCGAAGTGGTTTTGGTAAAAAGCGGGAAAAGTCTGCCTGTGGGGAAGAAATACGCAGAAGATGCGATGATGCTATTAGGAAAGGAAGAAGGCTGATTCCGGATTATTCAGCCTCCTTCTTGTTTTGACTATTGTTTTTTGTTGGGGGGAGAATGTCTTTACTTCTTGGTGATACGGAACCAGTCTACATCTGTCCATCCTCCGTCGTTAGTAACGATGGCAGGACGTGTGCAGAACATACCGACCTTAGCGCCGATCCATTGTCCTTCTTTTGCCTGGAAAGGATTACCCAATGATTCATACTTCTTTCCATCGAGGCTGTAGCTGAAATGACACATCGCAATGAGGTCATGTCCGCCTTCACTACCCTTGATCTTCTTGCCATCACAACTGAAGCGAACTTTCAGGTAAACCGTATTTTGAGAAAGATCAACAGAAGCATTTGCCTGTTCCGGTTTTCCTTTATCCGCTCTTTTACATTCAACTTGAGATAACACTAGTCCTTTATCTGTATTTTCCAGAATTATTCCGGCATAATCCCTGCCCATAACAACAAGTCCGGTGCGTTCACCTTTAAGTTTAGGGTTAGGGCTGAACGTAAGTTTCATTGTTGCGGTGAAATTATCAGAAGGAGTTTTCTGCAAGAGCAGGTTGGCTACATCCCACAGATTCTTATATTCTTTTAAAACCGGATAAGAATATAACCTCACATAACTCTTGTCGCCTGCGTAATAGGCCCATTTCTCATTGATGTTAGCGTGCCATTGCCATTGCGGAGAAAGTGTATATCCGTCGAATTCGTCACTTTCTTGTGGAGTGCAGATAGGATATGTCTTACCTACATTCGGCTTCTTGTAAGTCAAAACAGGTTCGCCGCAGCCGTCACCGTCTTTATCAATACCGATAACAGGCCAGTCATTTACCCATTTCATGGGTTGGAGATGCATAATACGTCCGTAAGCACCGACATCCTGAAAATGGAGGAACCAGTCTTCTCCGGTAGGAGTATCCACCCATGCACCCTGGTGAGGACCGTTGACTGGAGAGTTACCTTGCGCGAGTACTGTTTTCCATTCGTAAGGACCGTAGATGTTTTTAGAACGTAGTACGACCTGCCAGCCAGTCGGTACACCACCGGCCGGATGAAAGATATAATAATAGTCGTTTCTCTTATACATTTTAGGACCTTCGCAAGTCTGATGTGCTTCGTGACCGTCGAAGATAATACGAGAAGGAGTGATCGCTGCATTTGCTTCCGCATTCAGTTCGCAGATAGTGATTACACTTTTCAGTCCGGCACGGCTTCCTGCGTATGCGTGTACCATATATACTTTTCCGTCTTCATCCCAGAACGGACAAGTGTCAATAATACCTTTTCCAGGTTTCACCAAGACCGGTTCGCTCCACGGACCTTTCGGATCTTTGGCTTTCACCATAAAGGCTCCCTGATCGGGATCTCCCCAAAAGATATAAAACTCACCGTTGTGATGACGGATAGCCGGAGCCCAGACACGATTACCGTGTTCCGGCCGTTCCGGAGTTTCGATAGGAGGGAGGGCATTGGGAACTGCGGCACCGATGATTGTCCAGTTGACTAAATCTTTGGAATGAAGGATTTGCAATCCCGGCAAACAGTTGAAACTGGATGAAGTCATATAGAAATCATCTCCTACGCGGCAAGCGTCCGGGTCGGAGTAGTCGGCATAAAGCACCGGATTTTTGTATTTACCGTTTCCGAGGTCGGAAACCCATACTTCAGATACATAGTTCTTCTGTGCTATTGCGGTAAAAACCGTAAATAAGCAAAAGGCTAAAGTCTGTGTCAATCGTTTCATGTTATAGATAGATTATTTTATAGATATGATTCGTTGGTTTTATCTGATGGCAAAGGTAAATAAAAAGACTCTGCACAAGGAGGAATATTTGTGCAGAGTCATAGAAAAATTGGTAGATACCTCGTAATTTTTGTTTAGTTGTATTTGTATCTGCCCTATTTATTGGTGCGGTCATCTTTTATTTTCACTGTCACCGGATGAGCCAGCTCTTCTTTCCATTCGCGGAGATGAGCAAACCATGCTTCCGGCGTTTTATATCCGAATGTCTCTTTCATCGAGGTGAAAGTAGTGTGATATTGGAAATATTTATTTCCCGGAGCGGTAATTGTATAAAGGAAATTGGCTTTATCCTTTTCTTCCGATTTCACATAACGTTGAGGGATACAAGTGCCCAGCCCTACAGTTTCTTTGGCATATTTCACGGTGTCGTTTACCGGCCAGTCTGTTCCCCAGCTTCCCACGAGTCCTTTATGGTCGGAGAAAGACTTGGAAGTACCCACGATGTCTTGCACACCTGTACAGAAAACTTCTTTATCGAGCGGTTCGTCAAAGAATGCTTCGATATGGAGATCGCGATGTCCGGCATAAAGCGTGTAGCGTGTCATCATATTCAGTTCCTGATCCTGATATTTCCATCCGGTCACTTCAATTTCTGCAATCACCCGCACCGGTCCGTAAGAGATGATACGTTCTGTACGAGTGTCCACCGGAGTGATATGCGTTGCCTTTTGTCCGTCCCAACCTTTCAATGCGCCCGGTCCGCAGCTGTCGAACACACGAAGTACATCATCCCCGAATCCTTTAGCTAACTGCTCATCCGTCGGGTAGAACTGCGATTCTTTGATCTCCAGCCCTTTGTTGAACTTGCCGTAAATATCCGGTGTCTGTTTCTCATTGAAATAAAGACGATATCCCACCAGCTCCGATTCCAGAACCGGACCGTGAGGACGTACCATGCTGTATATATTGCTGGTGCCGGGAACGGTGATAGCCTGTACCCGTTGATGTTTGCCTTTCCGATTGTCTACTATAAACATATCGGCATAAACTCGTTCCGGATAAGTCTTTGCACTTTTCTCCGAAGAGAGTGTAACCTGGAATATTTTTCTGCCGTGAGCAGGAAGGTCGGTCACAAAGACTAGTTCGTCCATCTTGCGGTCTCTGTTCAAATCGTCCAGCTGCGAAGGAATTTCCTTTATTCCTTCCATGACAATGGCAGATTTAACTTTGAAGCCAGCGTGCAACTCATACAGATTGATAACAACCGGAGCATCCGCTTTGGCCTGATGCCAGTTGTTTTGTACTTCAACTGTGATGGTTTTCTCCTGTTTCTGCGCTTGGGCAGACAGACTGAAAACTCCTAAAAGGAAAGTAAAAATAAAAAGATTCTTCTTCATGATTTTCTAAGGCTGAAATTATACGTCGTATTTCTCCTTGCAAAAGTAACAGAAAAAAATAGCAGACTGTCTATCTTTTGAAAAGATTATAGTCTGCTATTTGAGCTTTTTACTCTATATAATGATATTGTGGTTTTCTATGCAATGAACTTTATTTGAGACTTAAAATTTCTTCTTTCGCTCCCAGTTCTTCATAAACTTTCCCGTTTACGGTCAGATTCTTAGCATTTTTGACGTTTAATATATTGTTGCCTTTGGATGATTCCACATATACATTCTCCAAAGTAACTCCGTCAACCTGGCTGATAACAACGCCATCCGTAGCTTCTGTCATCACGACATTCTTAACGGTAATGTTGCTGATCGGCATTTCCGGCAAACCATTGAAGAACATGGCACGTCCCGAACCTCTGCAAACAATATTAGAGATATGAATATTGCGGAAAGCGGGTGTTTCTTCCGTTACCGGAGGAATACTTGTCTTCATGCGGTTCAGCAAATCCTCTTCCGATTCTTCGCCGGCACCTTTTCCACCGTAGAACAAGTCGAACAACAACGGTTCGTTCGGAATGTTAATCATGTTGATATTATTAATGTAGATGTTTTCTACCACACCGCCACGTCCGCGAGTGCTCTTGAAGCGCAAGCCTACGTCTGTGCCCATAAATGTGCAGTCTTCCACATAGATATTCTTCACGCCACCCGACATTTCGCTACCTACTACGAATCCGCCGTGTCCGTGCAGTACCGTATTATTTTTCACAATAACGTTCTGGCAAGGTTCACCGCGACGGCGTCCGTCTTCATCTTTACCGGATTTAATACAGATTGCATCATCTCCCGCATCGAATACACTATTAATAATCAGCGCGTTCTTGCAAGATTCCAAGTCGATGGCGTCACCATTCTGGGAATACCAAGGATTGATGACCATGATATTATTTACTGTGAAATCTTCGCAGGACAAGGGGTGCAGACACCAGCTTGGTGAGTTTTTGAAAGTAACACCTTCCAGCAGCACCTTCTTGCTTTGGGCGATGCTTAACAGCACCGGACGCAACCACGGACGGATTTCAGCCCATTCTTCGTCTGTATTGATCCCTTCGGGTACATTGAAATCTTTACAAGCCATTGCACCTTTCAGTGAACCGGTTGTGGGGTACCATATCTCTTGTTTTTCGTCGAGAACACCTCCCGAGTTTACCAGCTTTTTCCATTGTGAAGCAGTCAGTTTGCCTTTTTTTACCGGACGCCAACAGTCGCCGTTTCCGTCAAATGTGCCGTATCCTGTGATAGCGATATTCTCTGCATTGCGTGCGGAAATAGGCGATTGGCAACGACGGGTTTCCAACCCTTCAAAAGAAGTGGCAATGATAGGATATGCCTCAAAATCACCGGTGAAAAGCACCAATGCATTCTGTTCCGTATATAAATTCACGTTGCTCAATAGTTCGATAGGTCCTGTCAACCAGATACCTTCCGGGATAATCACTTTCCCCCCTCCGCGCTGATTCACCTCTTTAATGGCATCGTTGATTGCTTTTGTATTCAGGAACAGACCATCGCCTTTGGCTCCGAATTTCTCAATGCTTACCTCGTAAGCAGGAAAAACCGGTTGCTGTACTTTGGGCATCTCAAAAGGTAGATTCTGGTAAAGAGCGTCACTGATGGAGCTCTCTTTTACGACAGTCTTGCTTTGTTTACATCCCGATGAGATAAACGGTAAACAGCATAGGACTATCCAGAAGAGTCTTTTTGTCAATGTGTTCATTTAGTAACTTATTTCTATAGGGTTATACATCTATTGTTTTTCTTGGTAGTTGGGTGATGATTAATGAGGGCGATTTCATAATTCTTATGTCCTTCCGCAGGCGATCTGTCGCAGGCAGCCTGCAGGAGAGGAATAAGACGAATTCATGTTAACCTAATTCTAACCTTAAATAAATATTATGAAAAAACCTCTTAATTATCGGTTGCAAAGATAGGTGGCAAACCCCAAGAGGATGTGGACTAATTGATAGAATACGTGTATTTTTTGTCATTTCTGTCTATTATTTGCACACTTCTCGTGTTTTTATGCAGAAAGTTCCTATCTTTGCACAAAATTTAACTATTAAAAGATATGAGTTACAACTTGTTGAAAGGAAAAAGAGGTATTATCTTCGGTGCTTTGAACGATCAGTCTATTGCCTGGAAGGTGGCAGAGCGTGCCGTAGAAGAAGGTGCAACTATTACATTATCAAATACTCCGATGGCTATCCGTATGGGAGAAGTCGATGCTTTGGCCGAAAAATTGAATTGCCAGGTTATTCCGGCAGATGCCACCAGTGTAGAAGATTTGCAAAATGTATTCAAAACCTCCATGGATATACTGGGTGGACAAATTGATTTTGTACTCCACTCTATCGGTATGTCTCCCAACGTGCGCAAGAAACGTACTTACGATGACCTTGACTATGGAATGTTGGATAAGACATTGGATATTTCAGCTGTTTCATTCCACAAAATGATTCAGTCGGCTAAAAAATTGAATGCTATTGCTGATTACGGTTCTATCGTTGCTTTGAGCTACGTGGCCGCGCAGCGTACTTTCTATGGCTACAACGATATGGCAGATGCAAAGGCATTGCTGGAATCTATTGCACGCAGCTTCGGTTACATCTATGGACGCGAACATAGCGTGCGTGTGAACACTATCTCACAGTCTCCTACATTTACTACTGCCGGTTCGGGCGTGAAAGGTATGGATAAACTGTTTGATTTCTCCAACCGTATGTCTCCGCTCGGAAATGCTACGGCTGACGAATGTGCCGATTATTGCATCGTGATGTTCTCCGATCTTACCCGTAAGGTGACTATGCAGAACTTATTCCATGACGGCGGATTCTCCAGCGTAGGTATGAGTCTTCGTGCCATGGCTACTTACGAGAAAGGACTCGACGAGTATATGGACGAAAATGGTAATATCATTTACGGATAAAAGATTATGAAACTACGGATCTCTCTTCTTATTATATTATTTAGTATGCTTTTCACCTCCTGCGGGATAAGCACAGGAAAGGGTACGGAGCAGAAGGAAGAGGAGATTTCTGTTCTAAGATATGATAAGCTGTTGAGCGAATACGTTCGCTCTAACAGCTTTTCTGCTATGCAGAAGTTGACGATGGACTATCGTATGCCGACGAAAATCCTGATTGAGGATGTATTGTCTATTGGTACGGTAAAAGATGATACTATTTCGCAACGTCTGCAGAAATTCTATTCGGATACAACTTTAGTCCGTTTGCTTAGCGACGTGGAAGCAAAGTATCCTAATCTGGATGAGGTGGAAAAAGGACTTAACAAAGGATTCCGGAAACTGAAGAAGGAAGTGCCTGATACGAAAGTGCCGTTTATCTATTCGCAAGTGTCTGCCTTCAACGAATCTATTATTTTGGTGGATTCTTTATTAGGGATCAGTCTTGATAAATATATGGGGGAAGATTATCCTCTCTATAAGCGTTTCTATTACGATTATCAATGTCGTTCGATGCGTCCGGAACGAATTGTGCCGGATTGTTTTGCTTTTTATCTTTTGAGCCGTTACGGAATGAACTATCATGAAGGTACTTGTTTGATTGACTTGATGATGCACTCCGGAAAAATCCATTACGTAGTGCAGAACTTATTGGGATATAGTGATATCGGCGAAGCGATGGGATATTCCAAGGAGGAGAGCGACTGGTGTAAGGAGAATGAAAAGGAGATATGGAATTATATCTGTACCAACGATCATCTGCATGCACGAGACCCGATGGTGATCCGCTATTATATGAAGCCCGCTCCTGCTGTCGATATGTTGGGTGCTCAAGCTCCGGCATTGATCGGAACATGGATGGGAGCAAGAATCATCGCTTCTTATATGAAAAAGCATAAGGACATGAAACTGAAAGATCTCCTGGAATTTACTGATTACCATGAGATGTTAAGTGAATCCAACTACCTGGCTTCCTAAACAGTTACATTTCTCAATTTTTAATTAGCTTCGCTCAAGACCTTATTTGATTTTTAATATTAAAAGTATAGCCTCAATTTAAAAGTGGAAACTGCCCTCTATTTATTGCCCGTGACGTTAGGTGATACATCTATTGAAAAGGTATTGCCTTCTTATAATAAGGAGATTATCTCCGGTATCCGATATTTTATAGTCGAAGATGTTCGTTCTGCCCGTCGTTTCCTGAAAAAGGTAGACCGGGAGATTGATATTGATGCATTGACATTTTATCCGTTGAACAAGCATACTTCCCCTGATGATATTTCCGGTTATCTGCAACCTTTGGTGAGTGGAGCTTCAATGGGGGTTATCTCCGAAGCTGGTTGTCCGGCAATAGCTGATCCGGGAGCGGATGTGGTTGCCATCGCACAGCGTAAAAAGTTAAAAGTGGTTCCTTTGGTCGGACCTTCTTCCATTATCCTTTCCGTGATGGCTTCCGGTTTTAACGGGCAGAGTTTTGCGTTTCATGGTTATCTGCCGATTGAGCCGGGAGAGCGTGCCAAGAAGCTGAAGACACTGGAGCAGCGCGTGTACGCTGAAAATCAGACGCAGCTTTTCATTGAGACGCCTTACCGGAATCATAAGATGATAGAAGATATTTTGTTGAATTGCCGTCCTCAAACAAAGCTCTGTATCGCTGCCAATATTACTTGTGAAGGAGAATATATACAGACGCGTACAGTGAAGGACTGGAAAGGGCACGTGCCTGATTTATCTAAGATTCCCTGTATTTTTCTCTTATATAAATAACTCCTTTCAGGTGTTCATATTCATCTTCGAAACAGCTGCTGAAGAAGCCTTTTCCTAAGTTTTCCTCTATCTGTTTGAAACTCCACAGTTTACTGTTTTTAAAGCGGGGGGTACAAAGGATAGAATCATCTTTGATATCGACAATGAATAGATAGATAAGACGGTTGGTCACTTCATTCTCGAAGTGATAAACGATATTGAATTCAGGCTTGATACCTTTTTCATGGGGGAAAGCATTGTTGATTAAGCGAGTGGCGCCTGCTTCCAGAGATTCTCCGTAACGGAGATAACATTCCATGGGAATATCTACTTTGCTTCTGTCTAGGATGGCTGTTGATGGCCTGTCGCAAAGGAACAACATTCCGTGAGTGGATATGGCAATTCTTATCACCGGATTGATGTATGCATTTTTATAATTAGCTGCTTCTATTGCAGGTGTTTTCCCGATCACGTCTCCTTTGGTATTTACAATAGGAACATATTCTGTGTGTGACATTAAGTGATTGAAGAAACGAATGGCTATCTGGTTGAACAGGATACTCATTAGAAAGACGGTAGGGGGCAATACTTTATAGAGTACAAACGTACTCGTCTTGCTCAACGGATCTTGAAAAACGATGGTAATGCTGATTATAATAAAATGCAATATACCGAAGATCAAAGCAATACGTGCGGATACAACGGCGGCTTCGGCTCCCTGTGCATATAAACGTTTGTTACAAGAGCCTATCTGTTTTAAAAAATGGTTGATAAACCTTTTCTTATGCATGTAAAGACTCAACATCGGAATGAGAATACTGACTTCCAGCGTAAGTGGAAGTGCACCGGGAGGAACATAATCACCGGGAATAAGAGCTGCCAAGGACAATAGTGCCAGCACTCCGGTTGCTATATAGAGGATAAAATTTGGAATTAACATTCCCTTACGTCGATAAGAAAGGTATATACCTACAATACCTATGCCTGTACCGATGTAAATAGCCGTGTCTTGCGTTATAAGTTCACACAATAAAATGGAAATAATAACGGGGATAAAACCCAGCGACATATTAAATGCGGAAGAAAGTATTCCTTTATGAGCCATCTCTATATTTATGTTTATTTGTCGGTTCTATCTATAAAACAAATCGTGTATGTGTTTTGTTTGCTAACGAATATGTTTCTCTGCGTGGTAGGAGGAGCGGACAAGGGGAGCGCTTTCTACGATGTTGAATCCTTTCTCTAAACCTACAGTTTTATATTTTGCAAATTGCAGCGGAGTGATGTATGCCGCAACGGGATAATGCCGGTGACTCGGTTGCAGGTATTGGCCTATGGTAAGAATCTGACAACCGGTTGTTAATAGATCATCCATCAATGTTTCGACTTCCTCCGGGGTCTCACCCAGTCCGACCATAATACCGCTTTTAGATTTAACTCCCTTTTCGGAAATGTGTCTGATGACTTGCAAACTTGTATCATAATTTGCCGCACTGCGTACTAACGGGCTAATGCGGCGTACGGTTTCCATATTGTGTGAAATAATGTCGGGACGGGCTTCGATTACCAAATCTACCAACTCCATCCTGCCTTGAAAATCAGGAATGAGCACTTCGATTGTTGTCTGTGGATTCAGTCTTTTGATTTCTCGGATGGTACGTGCCCAATGTTCTGCTCCCAAATCCGGCAGATCATCCCGGTCTACGGAAGTGATGACAGCATGATCCAGCTTCATCAGTGCGATAGATTCTGCTACATGGGTAGGTTCGTTTGCGTCTAACGGATGCGGGCGCCCGGTTTGTGTGTTGCAGAATTTGCAACTGCGCGTACAGATATCACCACCGATCATAAAGGTAGCAGTTCCTTTTCCCCAGCATTCTCCCATATTGGGGCAACGTCCACTGCTACATATGGTATGTAAGCAGTGGGAGTCGACAATCCGTTTGGTTTCGGTGTATCGTTCGTTGGCACCGATATTAATTTTCAGCCATTCGGGCTTACGTACTCTGTCCGTCATTATAAATTGTTCAAGAAAAAGTTGGTCAAGCGTGTGTATAAGTGTTGGCGGGTATTGCCACCATATATTCCATGATTGCGGTTCGTGTACACTTGCATATCAAATTGTTTTCCAAGTTGAACCAATTGTTCGGCATATTCCGCACAGTTTTGGAAGTGCACATTGTCATCTGCCATGCCATGCACCAACAACAAGTTTCCATGCAGTTTGTCAGCACGGGTGAAAGCTGATGATTCCTTATATCCTTCTGCGTTCTCTTTCGGAGTACGCATGAAACGTTCGGTGTAAATCGTATCATAGAAACGCCAGTCAGTTGGTGCGGCCACTGCTACTCCCGCTTTGAATACAGGCGTTCCTTCGCTCATACTCATGAGGGTCATGTAGCCACCGTAGCTCCAGCCCCAGATTCCGATGCGATCTTTATCCACGTATGGTTGTTTGCCGAGATACAAAGCAGTCTCTACCTGGTCTTTGGCTTCTTTGACTCCGATTTTCAGATAGGTACATTTCTCAAAAGCTTCTCCACGACCTCCTGTGCCACGACCGTCCACGCATACCACTATATAACCGAGGCTTGCCATATAAGTTTCCCAACTGATTCCCCAGGTATCCAATACCTGTTGAGAGCCCGGACCGCTATATTGATACATCAGTACCGGATATTTTTTGGATGCGGAGAAATTAACCGGTTTCATCATCCAGCCGTTCAATTTCACGCCATCTGTGGTTTGGAAAGTAAAGAACTCTTTTTGTGGTACAGCATATCCGGACAATGTTTGTTTCAATCCGTCATTGGTAATAAGCGTTTTGAGTGTTTTGCCCGAATTATCATTCAGTGTAACCAGCATCGGAGTATTCAAGTTAGAGAACTTGTTCATGTAATACTTCATCGATTTGCTGAAGAGCGGTGTATTTGTTCCTACCTGTTGGGATAGTTTAGTCTTCTTGCCTTTCTTATCTATTTTATAGACAGCTTTGCGCAGAGGACTCTCTTCATTGCTGGTGTAATAGAAAGAACCATCTTCTTCATCATATCCCAGAAAATCTTTCACCTCAAACTTACCGTTAGTAACCTTTTTAATCAGATTACCTCCCATGCTATACCAATAGAGGTGGCTGTAACCGTCACGCTCGCTAAGCAGACTGAAATATTCCGGATAGAACTGGATATTATCGAAAATATTCTCCTTAATATAATAAGGGGATTCATCGCGGAGTATAAGTTTGCAAAGTGTTGAACGAGGGTCGGCAAAGTAAAGATCAAAACGGTCCTGATGACGGTTCAATGTCATGATAGCCAATTTGTTGGCATCCTTTGTGAAGCGGATACGCGGAATGTATCCATCTGCATCCAATGGGAGTTTCATTGTACGGGTGACATGTGATTTGATATCATACGTACGTACCTCTACTTTCGAATTCGGATATCCGGCTTTCGGATATTTGTATGTATATTCGCCCGGATAATCTTTTAAGGCATCAATACGGGGTGCTTGCCCGGCAAATACCGGGAAAGAGTAGGAGGGAACTTCCGACTCGTCGAAACGGATAAAAGCAATCAGCGTATTGTCGGCGCTGAATTCCAAGGCACGGTTGAAGCCGAATTCTTCTTCATACACCCAGTCAGGAATACCGTTGATTACAGAATTCTGTTTGCCATCTTCTGTGACCTGGCTTTCGCTGTTGCCGTAAAGCAGCTTGACAAGAAATATATTATTGTTGCGGACAAATGCGATCATGGTACCGTCCGGAGAAAAGACGGGGACCTGTTGAGGTCCACCGTCAGACAGCCGTTCAATAATGTTGTTTGTCGTAACGCCCTTATCATTTCGTTTTAAAGGGTAAATGTAATGTACAGCTGTGTATGAATGCCTATAAATAGGTGTTGTTTTAGTAGCAATCAGTAATTTCTGACCGTCGGGCGAGAATTGGTAACTGTCGAAGTTCTTGAAGTCACATTCGCGTGTAGTATTTACATCGAAAATCACTTCTACTTTCTCACCTGTCTTGAAAGAGTATTTAATGATTTGCGTGCCGTCAGCGTTCATCTGTGTGTAGTGTTCGCCATCAGGCATAGGGATTACTCCCTGAATATTTTCCGGGCGGAAACGTCCGGAGGTAATATCTTTTAAATCAAGTGCCTTTTGTCCTTGTGCCATTCCGGTCAGACAGAGAAGGCAGAGTAATAAAGTGATGCTGATCTTTTTCATCTGCGTTTATAATCGGTTTTGGTTTTAATTCGTACTTGCAAAAGTAACAATAAACTTAGATTCAACAAAGCCTGACCAATTTTTATATAGATTTGATAAGGATTATTGGGTGAGATTCAATATCTTTGTGAAAAGGACTTTAAACATTACCACTATGAATTCAAAAAGAAAAGACTTGCAATATGCTTCTGTCTTCTTATTGGCCGTGGCATTGACGTTCCTGATGGGGAAGGGTGATAATCTGTGGTTGGTGTCATGGGGTGACTTGATACCAAGTTTGTTTGTACTGTTCATAGCAGGTGATTGTTTACATAGTTCCCTGCTTCGTATCAAACGTGGCGAAGAGGATGGAGGAGCTCGGTGGAGCACTTGCTTCACTTTTCTGGTATTCAGCATTGTTTTTATGGGAGACTTGTTCTTTATCGGCAACTTTATAGTCAATAAACTGTGGAGCTGAAAGAGATGTAACATACCTGTATCACAGGTGTTTTATAGTAGATTCTTCTTTTTAACTATAATTTTTAGTTTGATTAACTAGATGAATTAGTTTATGAACTAAAACTTTTCGTTATTTGCAGCAAACAAAGTTGCAGATATGAAAGGATTAACGGCAAAAGAAGAGGAAGGAAGTATCTTAATAATTCTTACCCGAATGCCGTTTCTTCTTTGGTTAAGGAGGAAGATATTTCCTTGGATGAATTGAAACAGCTCATCAAGGAAGTAGAACAGGCTGACAAAAAACACTAATCTATTAAACGAAAATCTATGCTATGGGAGTTTTTTCATTTATATATTAAAATCATCTGGGAAAGAATGGAGTGATTGAAGTAAATCTATTAGTGAAAGAGGAATATCAAGCCCGTCAAATGTCTATTCGTGCTGTTAATGATACAGTCACTTCAACAATAAAAGTAACTGCATCTGAAGAAAATAGCAGTAGATTTTAGATGTCTTCTGTTTCTAAATATTGTCAAAATGTAATGTTATAAAGATTGACGGAGGTACGCTAGTATCTCCGTTTCTTGTTCCGGGTGGAACCATTTTATTTCTTCATCTCTTTTGAACCAGGTCATCTGTTTACGCGAATAAATGCGGGAGTTTTGCTTGATTTTATCTATAGCAAAGGGGAGTTCCCATTCTCCGTCCAGATATTTGAACAGTTCTTTATAACCTACCGTATTTAGTGAATTGAGGTGACGATAGGGAAGTACGGAGCGTACTTCTTCCAATAATCCTTCCCTCATCATTTGGTCTACCCGGCGGTTGATACGGTCATAAAGTTCTTCCCGATCACGAGTCAGACCGATTTTCAGAATACGGAAAGGACGCTGTTTTTTTTGTTGGGTGCGAAAAGAAGTATAAGTGCGTCCGGTCATATAGCAAATCTCTAGTGCATGAATTACCCGCTTGGGATTCTTCAGATCTACAATCCGGTAATATTCCGGATCTAACAGGCGAAGTTCTGCGCAGAGTTGTTCAAGGCCTTCCTCCTCATATTTTTGTAACATGAGTTGACGGGTTTCCGCATCAACGGTAGGAATGTCATCAATCCCCTTACAGATAGCGTCTACATACATCATTGAGCCACCTGTGAGAATCACGACTTCGTGTTGCGCGAATAATTTCTCCAGAATATCCAGTGCTTCTGTTTCGTATTGAGCAGCGCTGTAATAGTCTGTAAGGTGGAGCGTGCCGACCAGTTGATGTGGAACACGTTTGAGTTGGTCGGGAGTAGGAGCTGCTGTGCCTATTTTTAATTCGGCATAAAGCTGTCTCGAATCGGCAGATACAATGCTTGTCTGAAATGTTTCTGCCAAGCGTAGACTCAACTCCGTTTTTCCCACACCTGTAGGACCTATAAGAACAATGAGAGTAGGCATAGATTTTTAAGTATTAAGTATAGAAGTATTAAGTATTAAAGCGTACGGGAGTAAAAAAATATTAGGTATTAACTGCCTGACACTACATAGCAATTAATACCTAATACTTGATATTTAATACTTAAAATTTTTCTTCTTCGTATGGGCTGCTAGTGTCACCACCTATGTCAAATCCTTCCTGATCGAAATCTTCCATGTCGAAGTCTTGGTCTCCATAGAAGTTTTCATCCAAATCAAGAGAACCTCCGGCAGCGGCCATTTCTTCAAAATCTACCGTTTGTTTGGGAGCGTCTCCTGATTTCTTGGTGCATTTGGCGCCATTCATATCTTTTCCGGTGATAATCTCGGATAGTTCGATGAAGAAGCAACGTTCTGTCATGTAATCGAATACATATAGCAGTTTCTGTTTTTCATCTTCAACCAGTTCGCTGATAGCAGTTTCTTTCATCACCCAGCTATCTATTTCCGGATTGTCGTCCATTTCTTCCAAGGTTACTTCTTTTTCTTTTTCCCAATCGTCATCGCAGATAAAGAAAGAAGTCATCTGGTCGTTTGCGTACCCTGTTGATTTCAGTATTGCTTCATGGAAGTCATAAAAAGTTGCTTCCGGATCAATTTGTATTTCTCTGACAAAATCGTCAACTTCATCAGATATGATAGTAAATCTGTATATCATAATATGACTATTTTGAGCTGTTTATTTAATAATACCACGTTCTGAATTACGGATGAAATCGATGATATAGTTAATTTCCGGGCTCTTTTCGAATTCATCTTCTATTTTTTTCAATGCTTCTGTCGTGTTCAAACCACTTTGGTAAATGATACGATATGCATTGTGAATACTTTCGATCACTTCATTGGAGAAGCCACGACGGCGCAAGCCGATGATGTTGATTCCACTGAAAGCGATCGGCTCGCGTCCTGCAATAATGTAAGGAGGAATATCTTTACTGAAGCGGCATCCGCCCTGAATCATTACATGACTGCCTACATGACAGAATTGGTGCATCAATACATTGGCGCTGACAATCGCGTTATCATCAATGACGATTTCGCCTGCCATCTTGGTAGAGTTACCAATGATACATCCGTTACCAACCAATGCGTCGTGTGCTACGTGTACACCTTCCATCAATAAATTGTTATTTCCCACAATCGTGCGCCCTTTAGCTGCTGTACCACGGTTGATTGTTACATTTTCACGAATCAGATTATTATCTCCGATTTCGGCTGTCGATTCTTCACCTCGAAATTTGAGATCCTGCGGAATGGCTCCGATAACGGCACCCGGAAAAATCGTGTTTCCGTTACCAATACGTGAACCGTATAAAATATTGGCGTTAGCCATAATTTTATTGTTGTCGCCGATAACTACGTTCTTATCTATAAATACAAAAGGCGCAATTTCTACATTTTCCCCAATCTTAGCTTCGGGATGGATATACGCTAAAGGACTTATCATGCTTTTAAATATCAATTATTACTTATTTTTTACTATTTGTGCCATGAACTCTGCTTCGCAAACAACTTTCTCGCCGACAAACGCATATCCTTTCATGGTAGAAATACCACGGCGGATAGGTGCCAGCAGTTCTACACGAAAGATGATTGTATCTCCCGGCACTACTTTTTGGCGGAATTTCACTCCATCTATTTTCATGAAATAGGTAGAATAACGTTCAGGATCATCTACGGAATTCAAGACAAGCAAACCTCCGACTTGTGCCATTGCCTCCACTTGAAGTACTCCCGGCATAACGGGTTCTTGTGGGAAATGTCCCTGAAAGAAAGGTTCGTTGGCTGTAATATTTTTAATACCTACAATGTAGTTGGCACCAATTTCAATCACTTTGTCCACCAGTTGGAAAGGATAGCGGTGAGGCAACAATTCGCGGATACGGTTTACGTCCATTACCGGCTCACGGCTACAGTCGTAACTTGGAGCCTGTATCTCGTGCAGACGGATTTCTTTCCGCATCTGACGGGCAAATTTATTGTTGATGGTATGCCCCGGACGAGTAGCGATGATACGACCTTTAATCGGTTTGCCAATTAAAGCGAGGTCACCGATGACATCCAGTAGTTTGTGACGGGCACATTCATTGGGCCAAACTAACGGTTTGTGATTAATATAGCCTAACTGATCGGCATCCATGTGAGGTACTCCCATCACATCTGCCAACTTGTCGAAGCTTTCCTGTGACATCTTGCGTTCGTAGATTACGATCGCATTGTCCAGGTCGCCACCTTTAATCAATCCGGCAGAGAGCAACGGTTCTATTTCACGAACAAAGACGAAAGTACGGCTGGCAGCCACTTCGTCTTTGAAATTATGCATATCTTCAAGTGTAGCAAACTGATTCGGGATAATAGTCGAATCGTAAGAAACCAGTACATTCAGACTGAAATTCTCGTCAGGTAGTACAATAATAGAAGACCCTGTCGTTTCATCCCGGAACTCAATTTTAGACTTGATAATATAAAAGTCTTTGACGGCATTTTGCTCTACTGTTCCTACACGTTCTATTTCTTGTACGTAATATTGTGCACTACCATCTAAAATAGGAAATTCCGGTCCGTTAACTTGGATCAGGCAGTTATCAATGCCCAATGCGTAAAGGGCTGCCATACCATGTTCAATGGTGCTTACTTTGACTCCATTTTTCGACAATACAGTACCACGGGTGGTTTCTGTTACATTGTCAGCTACTGCGTCGATAGTTGGTTGTCCTTCTACGTCAATGCGTTGGATTTTATATCCGTGATTGTCCGGAGCCGGATTAAAGGTTACAGTGAGATCAAGTCCAGTGTGAAGACCTTTCCCGCTCAGTGAAAAGCTATCTTTCAGCGTTTTTTGTTTCAGCATTGGTTACTTATTTAATAGTTGTTTTAATTCTTCTACTTCTTTGCGCAACTTACGCAGTTCTTTCTGCATATCCGGCAGGCTTCTTTGTGCAATGGATGATTTGAAATATTGCTTCAGTTCCATAGGAGGAGTTCCGATAAGCTGGCTACCGGACTTGATGTCTCCCGGTACGCCTGATTGTGCGCCTAATCCAACTTTATCTCCTATTTTAGCATGTCCTGCAATACCTACCTGGCCACCGATCATACACCATTCACCAACTTTGGTAGAACCGGCAATTCCGGCTTGCGCAGCCATAACGGTATGCGAACCTATTTCATCATTGTGTGCTATTTGTATCAGGTTGTCCAACTTGACACCGCTATGTACTACCGTAGCTCCCATTGTAGCACGGTCTACACACGTGTTAGCACCTATATCTACTTTATCTTCCAGAATAACAATTCCGATTTGCGGAATCTTATCGTATCCGTTCGGAGTGGGAGCAAAACCAAATCCGTCAGCTCCAATCACTGCACCCGAATGAAGGATACATTCATTACCTATGCGGCAATCATGATAAACATTTACATTGGAGTAAAGCAAGCAACTGTTGCCTATTTTCACGCCGTCTCCAACGAAAGTGTGCGGGTAAATTTGAGTATTATCTCCGATCACGGTATTTTCACCGATATAGGCAAAAGCACCGATGTATACGTTCTCACCAATTTTGGCGCTGGGTGCAACGAAAGCTAATGAATCTATACCTTGTTTCTTAGGCTTACTCATCTCATAAAGATTGAGCAATTTGGCCAGACTTTCATATGCATTGTCTACTTTGATAAGAGTAGCTTTAATTTCGTGTTCGGGAGTGAAGTCCTTATTAACCAGGACAATGCTTGATTGTGTCTCGTAGATGTAAGGTGTATATTTGGGATTTGACAGGAAAGAAATTGCTCCGGGCATTCCCTCTTCAATTTTAGCGAATGTGTGTACCGTAGCGTTTTCGTCTCCAATGATTTCCCCTTGGATAAATGCTGCAATTTGCTTAGCCGAGAACTCCATGTCTTTAATTTAAAATTTAATTAGTTCACAAATAACGGATTTTTTTTTCAGATTTCCGTGTTATTGCATGAATATTTTATACTTATCTGTGTAATCTCTGATAGCAGAGATAGTATTTCTTTACCTTTTTGGACAATAATGAGATGTTCAGCATGTCCGATGCTTCGGCAATATTTTTGATAGTGCCGTCTTTGTAGATAATATCAATACTGTCATCTGCCGGGTCATACATATTCTTTTCGATGCTGGGGGTAGAGACAAAATAGTTCGCTTCGGAAAGGGTTATGCCTAATTGCTGGCTGATGTGCAAAGTTAATTCTTTTTTTCTGTCCTCACTAATAGGTTCCGACGAAATTTCCACTTTAAAGATATTTCGGTTTATCATTCCCGTACTTAAAGTAGAAAGTACCTTATCTGTGTGGGTGCTCCACACTTTCAAGGCTGTCCATATATCGTTGTCGTCCAGCTGGATGAAATTCTCCAGACAGTCGGGGTTATTATAGAATTCCGTAGGATTGATATCATTGTAAAGGAAAAAACGAAATGCGGGTGATGCAAATAGTTCCACTCCTCGTGAAGCTAGTTCTTTGGCACGTAATAGAGTACTAATCAGCATCTTTTCGTATGCCACGGACGTCTTGTGCAGGTATACTTGCCAGTACATCAGGCGACGTGCCGTGAGGAAATTCTCGATAGAATAGATCCCTTTGGATTCGACAACCAAACGGTCATCCGCTACATCAAGCATTTTGATAATTCGGGCAGAACCGATGTTACCTTCTGTCACGCCTGTGTAAAAGCTGTCGCGGCGAAGATAATCAAGTCGGTCCATATCCAACTGACCGCTTACGAGTTGATGTAGAAAGCGTTTCGGGTATTCGTCCTTGAAGATTTGGATGGCAAGACTCAGCTGGCCGTTCATCTCTTTGTTCATCCGTTCCATCAGCATGAGAGAAATCTCTTCGTGTGAGACTCCTTTTACAATCGTGTCTTCCAGCACATGCGAGAAAGGTCCGTGTCCTATATCATGCAACAAGATGGCAGCCTGTACGGCTTCCGCTTCACTATCAAAGATGAAGTTGCCTTTGGAGGTCAGTTGGGTGATAGCTTCACTCATCAGATAAAAAGCACCTAAGGAGTGTTGGAAGCGGGTGTGTTGCGCACCGGGGTACACAACAGATGACAATCCTACTTGCTTGATGCGGGTAAGACGCTGCAAAAGGGGATGCCGTACTATATCGTACAGTAACCCCTTTGGAATATTGATGAACCCGAATACGGGGTCGTTAATTATCTTTCTTTCGTAAGGCATTCGTTTTCTTTAGAGATCCTTTTTCTCTTTTCAGAGAATTGCTTTGAGTTGTTCAGCCATTTGTGCCTGCACTTCTTGTGCGGCGGTGCGGGCAGCTTCTGCAAATTTCTCTGTTTTATCTACGTAGATAATACCACGTGAAGAATTAACAATCAATCCGCATGTACTGTTCATACCATATTTGCAAACTTCTTCGAGTGAACCGCCTTGTGCTCCTATGCCTGGTACGAGAAGGAAATGGTTCGGGACAATCTTACGGATATCCTCAAAAGCACGTCCTTGAGTAGCACCTACCACATACATCATGCGGTCGTCGCCAGCCCATTCCTGTGATTTGCGTAATACTTTCTCGAACAGACGTTCGCCGTTTACATCCTCTGTCAATTGGAAGTCATGAGATCCTTTGTTGGAAGTCAATGCCAACAGGATTACCCATTTGCCTTCATAAGTAAGGAACGGAGTAACGCTGTCTTCGCCCATGTAGGGGGCTACTGTTACAGAGTCAATATCCAATTCATCAAAGAATGTGCGGGCATACATTGCAGAAGTATTTCCGATGTCACCACGCTTTGCGTCAGCGATGATGAATTGATCCGGATAGTTATCTTTGATGTATTTTACTGTCTTTTCAAATGCGATCCATCCTTTTACACCCATGCTTTCATAGAAAGCCAGATTGGGTTTGTAGGCGATACACAAATCAGCTGTCGCGTCAATGATTGCTTTGTTGAACGCGAAGATCGGATCTTCTTCTTTCAACAGATGTTCCGGTATTTTCTTGATGTCAGTATCAAGTCCTACACAAAGGAATGACTTTTTGCGCTTTATGTTTTCAAATAATTGTTGCTTATCCATCTTGTTATTTACTATTTTACAATTTACTATTGACTATTCTAAGAAACGGTTCTCGATCATCCACTTTTCACGTTTTTAAAGTTCGCTTTCTTTCAGGCGTTCCGCGTTTTCCGCTACGATCAGATGGTCGATACAATCCTGGATGTCTCCGTCCATGAAGGCTGCCAGATTATAGATTGTATAGTTGATGCGGTGGTCGGTGATGCGGCCCTGGGGATAATTGTAAGTCCGTATTTTTGCTGAACGGTCTCCGGTCGATACCATTGTCTTACGTTTGGAGGCAATATCATCGATATATTTCTGATGTTCTTTGTCGTAGATAAAAGTACGGAGACGGGCCAAGGCACGCTCCTTGTTTTTGGGTTGGTCACGTGTTTCGGTACATTCGATGAGGATTTCTTCAGCGATGCCTGTGTTCGGGTTCTTCCAGATGTAACGCAGGCGTACTCCGGATTCTACCTTGTTTACATTCTGTCCGCCGGCACCACCACTTCGGAAGGTGTCCCATTTGATTTCTCCTTCGTTGATGACCACATCGAATTCTTCCGCTTCAGGAAGCACGGCCACTGATGCGGCTGAAGTGTGAACACGTCCTTGCGTTTCAGTAGCAGGAACACGTTGTACGCGGTGCACTCCCGATTCGTATTTTAAAATTCCGTATACATTATCGCCTGTCACACTACAAACGACTTCTTTGAATCCACCAGCTGTTCCTTCGTTCGCATTGGAGACTTCCATTTTCCAACCTTTGGTTTCACAGAATTTGGCATACATACGGAAGAGGTCGCCAGCAAAGATAGCTGCTTCATCGCCTCCTGCGCCTCCGCGGATTTCGAGAATAGCGTTCTTGCTGTCTTGCGGGTCAGCAGGAACAAGCATTAGTTTGATTTCTTCTTCCAACGTCGGGAGTCGCTCTTGGCTATTGTCCATTTCTTCTTTCGCCATTTCGCGCATTTCAGCATCCGTTTCATTGGCAAGGATATTTTTAGCTTCTTCAATATTACCCAGTAGTTGGATATATTCTTTCCTTGCTTTCATCAAGTCGTCTAATTCCTTATATTCTTTAGTCAACTTGACATAACGTTTCTGATCGGCAATCACTGCCGGGTCTGTGATAAGGGTAGATATTTCTTCAAAACGGGCTACGAGTCCGTCTAATTTTTCTAGTATGGTACTATTGTCTGCCATTCTTTAATATCTAAATTCTCCGAATTCGCTCTTAATGATTAATTCTGTTTGCTCGCATGCTTCAACACGTCCTACAATCTGTGCCGGGATACCGAATGATTCGGAGATAGCAATTACTTCTTCCGCATGTTCCGGTGACAGGTAAACTTCGAGGCGATGTCCCATATTGAATACCTTATACATTTCTGCCCAGTCCGTGCCGCTTTGTTCTTGGATCGTTTTGAATAAAGGAGGAACAGGGAAAAGATTGTCTTTTACTACGCGTACATTTTCTACAAAATGCAGTACTTTAGTTTGTGCACCACCGGAGCAATGTACCATTCCGTGGATTTTCGGGCGCAATGCATCAAGTAATTTCTTGACTACCGGCGCGTATGTACGAGTAGGAGAGAGTACTAACTTACCAGCATCAATCGGAGAATTTTCTACGCTGTCTGTCAGTTTTAACTTGCCGGAATAAACCAATTCTTCAGGCACTGCAGCATCATAGCTTTCCGGATATTTTTCAGCAAGATATTTGCCGAATACGTCGTGGCGGGCACTCGTCAAACCGTTGCTACCCATACCGCCGTTGTATTCTTTTTCGTAAGTAGCTTGTCCGTAAGAAGCCAACCCGACAATAACGTCACCCGGACGAATATTGGCATTGTCGATAACGTCTGAACGCTTCATGCGGCAGGTTACGGTAGAGTCAACGATGATGGTGCGTACCAAATCGCCGACATCAGCTGTTTCACCACCAGTTGCATATACACCTACGCCCATTTCACGGAGTTCGGCTAGCAATTCATCTGTCCCGTTGATGATGGCAGAGATTACTTCTCCTGGAATCAACAGTTTGTTACGTCCGATGGTAGAAGAAACAAGGATATTGTCAACAGCACCTACACAAAGCAGGTCGTCGATATTCATAATCAACGCATCCTGTGCAATACCTTTCCATACAGATAAGTCACCCGTTTCTTTCCAGTACATATAAGCAAGAGATGATTTGGTTCCGGCACCATCGGCATGCATGATGTTGCAATATTCCGGGTCACCTCCCAATATATCGGGAATAATTTTACAGAATGCTTTCGGGAAGATTCCTTTGTCGATGTTCTTGATGGCGTTGTGCACATCTTCTTTCGATGCGCTTACTCCACGCATCATGTATCGTTGATTACTCATGAGTTATAGAATTATTTTGTATACGGCTGCAAAAGTACAGTTTTTTTTTGGTACAGCCAACTAGGTACTAGTAAATGTTAATCATTAACTTTTTTACTTTAGGATATTCTCTTGAAAAGGAGAACAATAATAGAAAATTAAGAGTTAAAATCATAGTAATGAGGACTATGAATTTAACTCTTAATATAGAAGTGTTTTATCTAATCTTTTTTTTAGAATTCTACCTTCGGAGCCTTCTCACTTCCTTCCTCAGCTTCAAAGTATGCTTTTTTATCGAAGCCGAACATTCCGGCGAAGATGCTCTTTGGGAAGCGGCGGATATTGGTATTATAAGCCTGTGCAGCATCATTGAAGTTTTTGCGTGCTACATTGATACGGTTTTCTGTTCCTTCCAGTTGAGCTTGAAGTTCCAGGAAGTTCTGGTTAGCTTTCAGGTCCGGATAATTCTCAGTAATGGCTAATAACTTGCCCAATGCTGATGTTACAGCACCTTGTGCTTTTTGATATTGTGCTAACTTTTCCGGTGTCAGGTCGGCGGCGTCTACTTTGATTTGAGTAGCCTGGCTACGTGCGGCAACAACTCCTTCCAGCGTTTCCTTTTCATGTGTCGCATATCCTTTCACAGTGTTTACCAGGTTAGGAATCAAGTCAGCACGACGTTGGTATTGAGTCTCTACATTTGCCCATTGGCCACTTACATTTTCGTCCATGGTAACCAGACCATTATATACACTTACTGCCCATATGACAAGGATAGCCACAACGGCTAAGATGATAATAATTGACTTTTTCATGTTTCTTGTTTTTATTGAATTTGATAATTTGTTTTTTACTTATTCTCTTTAGAAACGAGAACCGGCACCGCCGCCGCCACCCATTCCTCCGCCGAAGCTGCCTCCGCTAAAGCCACCGCCACCGCCTCCGAAACTACCTCCGCCAAAGCCGCCGATGAACGGACCGCCTCCGCCGCCTCCCCGGTGATGGTAGTCACTATCATAACTTTGCTGGCGGCGTATGATGGTATGTCCGCAATTTCTGCATATATAGGTGACATCTTCTGTTTTCACCCCATTAATCCGGGATACGACTGTGCTTCCGCTTCTCTGCAATTGATGTTTGCCACATTTCGGACACCGGCTTTGTTTACGTGCCGAAAAGAAAGCCAGACCTCCACCGATTACCATAAAGCAGAGGATAGCAAGAATAAAATCAAATGAACCACCGTCGCTTGAATCGGAGAGAGCGTCATTTTCCATCGAACCGTCAAGCCGCTGACAAGTCGCTTTCAGGCCAGCCACCATTCCTGCGTCCCAGTTTCCGTCTTTCAGGTAAGGAAGCATATATCTTGTCTGAATCCTTTTACAGATAGCGTCGGGGAGTACTCCTTCCAGACCGTAACCTGTATAGAATTGGATACAACGTTGATCGGTGACCAACAAAATGACTAATCCGTTATTTTTGTCCTTCTTTCCTACACCCCATTTATTAAGCAACTGGTGGCAGAAGTTGAAACAATCTTCTTCTCCGATTGAGGGAACTACGGCAACCACCGTTTCAATTCCTGTTTGTTGTTCCAAGGCATAAAGCATGGAGTCTATACTGTCACAAGCAGCCTGTGAAAGTATTCCTGCCGGGTTACAGACATATTGCATTTTGTTTTGCAGATGTACTTTCGGGAGGTTGTCTACCGTGTATACTTTTTCTTGAGCTTGTAATGGGAGCAGAAGAATAGTTGCCAATATAAAAGTCAGTATTGATTTCATAACGATTATTTTATGTTTGCAAATATAGAGACTTTTCTGTTATGAATCTAGAACTCCTTGTTATAATAGGTTTAATGAATGTATCGCCCGACGAATGCACGGACTCGGTCGGTATATTCCTGTTTATTCTCTTTGTATGAAACGGCATGCGCGGCTCCCGGTACAATCCACAATTCTTTGGGATCCGGTTTGGCTTCGTAGAGCGGATATACCATCCAGGTGGGGACGTATGTATCTTTGTCACCGTGAATAAACAACATGGGAAGTCGGCATTTCGCCACTTGCTTTAATGAAGAGGCATCTTTGAAGTTCCATCCATATTTCTTCTCGCATAGCCAGCTTGTGGTATACATTAGCGGGAAAGGAGGAAGATGGAAACTGGATTTAAGTTCGTGTGAGAATTCGTCCCATACACTGGTGTAGCCGCAATCTTCAACAAAACATTTAACGAACGGTTTTTGCTCCTCACCGGATACCATCATGGTTGTCGCACCTCCCATCGAAATACCGTGTATGACCATTTGCGTACTATCTCCGAAGAGTTCATTAGCGATGTTCATCCATTGCAATACGTCCCAGCGGTCTTTCCACCCCATCTGGATGGCGGGACCTTCACTTTCTCCCTGATGTTGCAGGTCGGGAAGTAATATATTATATCCTAAATCACGGTTATACAGATACCCGATCATAAACATGCGGATGGCATTATCTGTATATCCATGCACAATGACGGCTGTCTTACTGGTAGGTTGCGGGGCAGCTACATAATAAGCGTGCAATTGTGTCCCGTGCGGGTTAATGATGAAAGTATCTTTCAGTGCATCTACTTGTCTCAGACTATCCACCCATGGGCGCAGGAAAGGGTAATCTTTATACATGAAGGGATAAGAGTCAGCATCTTTAGACAAAATTTTGGCATTCGGAGTCAGCGAGAAGTTTAACATATAAAAACTTCCTCCGATAGTGCAGCCGGTCAATACCAGCATAACGACAATGATGCTATATACAATTTTTCTCCTCATAAGAGTGTCTCCTTACCCCTCTCCGGAGAGAGGGAACTATGATAGATTTATTATTAAATGACATACATTACAATAAACAATCGGGGGGAGTAACTCCAATCTCGCTCTCTTTGGGGAGAGGGCTGGGGAGAGGCTATTTATGCCATATCTCCCAAGCGGCGAATGCTTGGAGCAGGAGCATTTCAAGACCATTTTTTACGACAGCCCCTTGTGCTTCTCCTTTTTTCATGAACAGTGTAATGTTTGGATTATATAACAAATCGTAGAGTAAATGGTTTGGAGTTAGTAGCTCATAAGGGATATTGGGACAGAAATCTACCTTAGGAAACATGCCTACGGGAGTGCTATTGACAATGACTGTGTATTCTGCCATAATTTCGGGAGTCAGTTCTTCATAAGTCAGCATATCGTCGCCTTTGTGGGTGCGCGATACGAATAGACTTTCGATCCCTAGGTTCTTTAGGCCGTGGTATACTGCTTTGGAAGCTCCGCCTGTACCCAGAATCAATGCTTTCTTGTGATGAGACTGCAGCAAAGGTTGAATGGATTGAGTGAATCCAATGATGTCGGAGTTGTAGCCGACTAATTTGACCTTTCCTTTTTGCTGGCGGATGATTTTAATAACATTTACCGCACCTATCTTTGCGGTATCACGATCGAGCTCATCCAGAAAAGGGATCACTTGTTCTTTGTAAGGAATGGTGACATTGAGTCCGCATAGGTTGGGATTCTCTTCAATAACTTCCATGAAGTTGTTGATGGTGGGAATCTCGAAATTCACATACTCTGCATTGATTCCTTCAGATTTGAACTTCTCATTAAAATAACCGATAGAAAATGAATGTCGCAGAGGGTAGCCGATTAAACCATATTTTTCCATAATATAATAAGGGTTAAATTAGTCATTTATAATGAATTGCTATTTTGTCGCGGTATAAAGAGTGCAAATGCCAAAGGTCAGCCGTTTGAAGTTGACTTCGCTAAATCCGGCTCGGGCGATGACTCCTTTCATGACTTCCCCTTGAGGGAATACTTTGATCGTGTCCGGCAGATAGCGGTAGGCACTGTTGTCTTTGGAGAGAAGCTTGCCCAGTAATGGAATGACGACTTTAGAGTAGATGGAAAACAGCTGTTTCATCGGGAAACGATCCGGAGTAGTAAGTTCCAGAATCACAAGATGACCGCCCGGTTTCAATACACGGCACATTTCGGAGAGCCCTTTATCGAGGTCTTCGAAGTTGCGGATACCGAAAGCTACGGTGATAGCGTCAAAATCATTGTCGGCAAAAGAGAGTGAAGTACAGTCCTCTCGGGCAAAAGAGATTTTGTCCGAGAGTCCTTCCTTCATTACTTTTTCACGTCCCACGTTCATCATACCTTCCGAGATGTCCGTGCCGATCAGTTCGGCAGGTTGCAGTTTGCGGCAGGCGAGGATTGCAAAATCCCCCGTACCGGTAGCTACGTCCATCATGCGTTGCGGTTGGAAAGGGCGTAACCAGTCTATCGCTTTTCTGCGCCAGCTACGGTCGATACCTAAAGATAGGGTATGGTTCAACTTGTCGTAGGCATGTGCGATATTGTCGAACATACGTTCCACCTGTTCGGTTTTCTTGCCCTCCTTGTCGTAAGGCTTGATATGTTGTTGTGGGTAGTCCATTTTTAATTTACAATTTATAAATTCAAGAACGTTTCAACGTTTTTGAATATACGTTCAGCGATGTTGGTGGTATCTTCTTTTACAAATTTCTCACCTGTGATGTTTTCGAACAATTCGATATAACGGTCGCTGATGCTTTGTACGATAGCCGGAGTCATTTCAGGTACCTTCTGACCGTCTTTGCCCTGGAAACCGTTTTCCATCAACCATTCGCGAACGAACTCTTTAGAAAGTTGCTTCTGTGGTTCGCCTTTTTCGAAACGTTCCTGATAACCTTCAGCGTAGAAATAACGGCTTGAATCCGGAGTATGGATTTCGTCCATCAGGTAGATAGTGCCGTTGTGTTTACCGAATTCGTATTTTGTATCTACGAGAATCAGTCCGCGTTCTGCTGCGATTTCAGTACCACGTTTGAAAAGAGCTAATGTATATTTTTCAAGAATTTCATACTCTTCCGGAGTAGCCAGTCCTTGTTTCAGGATTTCTTCCTTGGAGATGTCTTCGTCGTGCAATCCCATTTCTGCTTTCGTAGTCGGAGTTACGATAGGTTCCGGGAATTTTTGGTTTTCGCGCATTCCGTCCGGCAACTTAACGCCGCAAATTTCGCGAACACCACTTTTGTAAGCACGCCATGCGCTGCCACACAAGTAACCACGTACAATCATTTCTACCGGAAAACCTTCGCACAATACGCCCACTGTTACCATTGGGTCCGGAGTAGCCAGTTTCCAGTTCGGACAGATGTCAGTAGTGGCATCAAGGAATTTGGCTGCAATCTGGTTCAGCATTTGTCCTTTGTAAGGAATACCTTCAGGCAGTACTACGTCAAAGGCCGAAATACGGTCGGTTGCTACCATGACGAGTTTTTCGCCGTTGATGTTGTACACATCGCGCACTTTTCCGTGGTACACACTTTTCTGTCCCGGAAAGTTGAAATCTGTTTTTGTTAATGCTTTCATTGTCTTTATTATAATTACAAATTACAAGTTACAAATAACAAGTCGCAATAGGGTTCCGAATTTGAAAGACGATTAGTCTTTGGCCAGTTTCACCGGACGTTCGCCGTTGATAACCAGTTGTTCGTTTTTCCGTTTTTCCCGCTCGGCTTTCGCTTCTTTATCGAACTTTTCGTAAGCATCCACGATACGTTCCACCAGTTTATGGCGTACGATATCTTTCTTATTCAGTTCAACAAAACTGATCCCTTTCACTCCCTTCAAGATGCGGAGGGCTTGCACCAATCCCGATGTTTGTGAAGCGGGAAGGTCAATTTGCGTCATGTCTCCCGTCACAATCATCTTGGTGTTCATGCCCATACGGGTGAGGAACATTTTGATTTGTTGTGCGGTAGTATTCTGGGCTTCGTCCAATATAACGACTGCGTCATTCAGCGTACGTCCGCGCATAAAGGCTAACGGGGCAATCTGGATAATGTTCAATTCCATGTATTCCTTTAACTTGGCGGCAGGTATCATATCCTGCAAGGCGTCATATAAAGGTTGTAGGTATGGATCGATCTTATCTTTCATGTCGCCGGGCAGGAAACCGAGTTTTTCTCCGGCTTCTACGGCGGGGCGGCTAAGAATGATTTTTTTGATTTCTTTGTTTTTCAATGCACGCACGGCAAGGGCGATAGCAGTGTATGTTTTTCCCGAACCTGCCGGACCGATGGCGAATACCATATCATTCTTGGCGAATCCTTCTACCAGTTTCAACTGGTTTTCGCTTCGGGGGATGATAGGCTTGCCCGTGACGCTGAACACAATCACGTTTCCTGTCTGTTCCGCTTGCGGAGCATTTCCTTTTATAATGTCAATGATAACTTCTTCTTTCAGTGAATTATATTCGGCGCAGTACTTTTCAAGTTTGGTGATATTTTCCTCGAAGGCACACATTTCTTCCTCGTCGCCCAGCACTTTGATGACATTGCCTCGGGCAACTATGCGTAGCTTTGGATATAAAGCTTTAATTAACTGTATGTTGGCGTTGTTTACACCGTAAAAAATAACCGGATCAATGTCCTCAAGAACAATCAGCTTCTCTATCATTAAGTTGTATTAAAGAAAAATTTCTGCAAATTTAATCAAACGTTTTGGATTCTCTGATTGTTTGGAGGTGAATTTTATTGCAAATCTTCTACTATCCACTTTTCGATGTTTCTTGTTTCATTACTGAAATTAATGCCTATTTTAAATATTTGTCGCTTGTCGGCAGCAAATGCTTGTGCATAATGTTTGTCATTGATTTGTTGCAGAGCTTCTTCGGCGGTTCCCTCCAGCTTGAATTCCATTACATAGATGAAATGATCGGTTTGCAGGACGAGGTCAATGCGTCCTTGTGAGGTATGATACTCTGCTTTTACATAGAATCCAATGAGTTTAAATACGATGAAGAGTACATTTTGATAATGTAGTTCCAAATCGCGTACCAATTCGTAAGGTGTATCGGCAAAGAAACTTTGCAGGCGGCGGAAAAAGGCATCATAATCACCTTGTTCCACTTCATCGACAAACTGCCGTATTTGGAAAGGAGATTCGATTACGTCTATATTGGTATAGAACGGAAGGAGGTATTTTACAAAACCTTCTTCTACTTCCCGATTGGGGAATCCCAGTCGATAAATTCCAAAGCGATTGTTAAATCCTTTGATCGTGAGATATCCACTTTGATAGATAACCGGAATAGGATTTCGGGACGTCGAATCAATGCTGTTCAGTACATCTGCATCCGTTTCTTCATGGGTGATACGTTGGAGATTATAATTGGATTTCTTTAGTAATTCTACCAAATAAGTCGGGGTGCCGGTTTCAAACCAGTAACTACCGAATTTCATTTTATAGAATGTGTTGAGTAAACTGAATGGGTTGTATATTCCTATGGAGTTTTCTACGAAATGATAACCATCATAACATTCTTTCAGTTCGGAGCATACCTCCTCATAAGTCATTTTCTGTTTATCAGCCAAAATATGCAGGTCTTCTTCCATATTGTCGTGGATTTCTTTCTCTGTGATACCGCAGAGTTCCACGTACTGCTCATCCATTGAAATATCAATCAGATTGTTCAGATCGCTGAATACACTGACTTTTCCGAATTTAGTGACACCTGTAAGGAATCCGAGTTTGATGCATCCGTCTTTACTCTTTAATGCTCCATAGAAAGGTTTTAGTGTGTTTCGGAAATATTTTTGCAATTCTTCGTTTCCGATAGCTTGCAGCATAGGTTTGTCGTATTCGTCCACAAGGATAACGACACGTTGCCCCGTCTGTTCGTAAGCCCGCTGTATGATGCCTGCAAAGCGTAAAGAAAAGGAAACTTCCGACGGGCGTGTGCCATACAGGCTTTCCCAATGTTCCAGATTGTCATTGAGTATTTGGTCCAGACTTTCGGGAGTATCATATTTCTCGATATTTAAATCAAGGTGTAATATCGGATGTTTGATCCAGTCTTTTTCCAGTTGTTCAATAGCCAATCCTTCAAATAGTTCTTTTTTTCCCTGATAGTATGCTTCAAGAGTAGATATTAGCAGACTCTTCCCAAAGCGGCGGGGACGGCTAAGAAAATAGTAACGGCCGGTTTTTACTAATTGGTAAATGAGTCTGGTTTTATCTACATAGAGATAACCATCGTTACGGAGACTTTCAAAATTCTGTATGCCGATAGGATATAGCTTGCTCATAATCTGATTCTTTTAGCGTTGGATTCATACAAAGATAGTTGTTTTCCATCTTAACGCAAAATTTACCTTAAAGGTTTTATGATATGCTAGTCAAAGATTTTGAAAAAAGGTATTTATCGGGCGGTGATATGGAAACACCCTTGCTTCAATTCATATTTGATGTAGCATTTTTCAGCTTGTCGCAGGTCTCTTAAAACCTCGGACAAGACAAGTTTCAGTGTATCGGCACTTACATCCTGTAACGGTCTTCCATCCTTGTCTTCTACCTTTTTGAAACGTTTCCAACTGACGTCAAAGGTGGCTCCAAAGCAGTGTGCCGAGTTGGCGGAAGCATTTCCGTTGCGACGGCGGAGGCGTTTCACATCGTTTTCGGTACGTAACACTGAAGTGATGATTATCTGGTTGGGGTTTAGACCTTTGGCTGCCAATGAATCGAGAAAGTTGGAACCGATTGTATCGAGCAGTGCACTGGCACGCGGTACGAGATAGGGGATAGAGTGTGTCAGTGAATCTACTACATAAAACTCATTGTCGGTAATATGAGTTAGCTTTTCTTTCATATCTTCTGCTGCTTCCCGGTCTGCCAATGGGCGAATCCCTATCTTTTTGGCTACTTCCAGATGTGCGTCATTCAAATCAGGGAAAGAACGTTTATAGCTGACGACGCCACGAATATTGCGTGGCTCATTCAGTTTTAGCGACATGTCTTTCTTTTTGCAGCCCGAAGTAAGCGTTGTAAGCCCAATAACTAGTAAAAATAGCGGTAATATGCGAAGCTTATAAATAGTCATTTTGTATTTTTTGCTCGCAAATATACGCTATTTTTTCATACATTCCATGCTTTGCATTATTTTCAAGTCCATACTTTTGAGGTTATTCCAAAATATTCTCTGGTATTTCAGGATAGGTATTTAATATACCTATTATAGTATAATCTGTATTGTCAATTGTTGTTTTTAGTGTGGGTACTATTGTATGTTCACTTCTGGAAAGAGCTTTTTTTACAAGTTCTTTCCAATCTACACCTAGAAATTTTGATATAAGATTTAGAATGGCATTTGCACTCGTAACTCCATCGTATAGTTCAAATCTTAATTTGTGAGGGGTGGGAGGAACTGTTGCATCGCTGAAATTTCCTTGTTCGTCAGATGCATAGTTTAGTGTTAAATAAGGTATGGCGTATGTAGGAGACGAGTTGCCGGAACCGCTTTCTAACTTGGTGAAAAAATCGTATGTTCCTTTTGCTATTGGAGTACGAGATATTTCGTCTCTAGACTCAATATAACGGAAAAAATAGCAATCTTTAGCTTCATTGTTAATAAGATAAACTACAGTGCCATTAGAAAGTGCCGGATGATTACTTTTTTTTATAGCGTATGCCAAATAACTGTCTGTAATTTTAATTCTTAAATCAACCGTTTCGTTGGTGATATTATCTTTTACTTTCACCTTTGTTTCTCCTTTCTTTTTTGGGGTGATCCTTAAGCTTCCCATTCCTATCGAACTGGATAAATCTACATCTATATTTAAAATGTCAGTTTTTTCTACAGTTACGGTGTAGTCCCTGTTTCCACCTGTGATGGTGATATTGGTTGTTCCTAACAAAGGTCGTTCGTAATACTCTTTTTCGAAAGATAAAGGATATATTTTTTTTTCATCGTCGTTGCTACAGCTAAAAAAGATAATTGTACAGAGAAATGACAGTAGTGCTCCAAGTAAATGTTTTGTCTTCATGATTATTCTGTTTTATAATTTTGCAGGAGAGATATAGTCTTATAAGTTCCTGTGTTGATGTTGGAGACAAATATAACGATTTTATCAATATGTTGAAGTAAATAGTGCATTTATTTCCTGTCCTCCAGCTATTTTCATACATTTGTGGCGGTTTATAAAAATAGGCCACTTTCCTACTAAACATAACACACATGAAAACAGATTTCGATTACAATTCTATGCCCGTTAGCTTCGCTCATTGCTTGAATGGACATTGTTTGCGTGCGGACAAATGTCTGCGACGACAAGTAACTCTCCGAATGCCGAAAGAGCGGGCTGCTGTAATGGTTATTAATCCCGAACATGTCACCTCCGATGGTGAAGATTGTACTTACTTTATTGATGAAAAGCCGGTGTTGTTTGCACGGGGAATGAAACATTTGCTGGACCGGGTGCCGCTTGCTGATGCTACCGTTATCAAGCGACAGATGATAGCCTACTTCGGCAAAACGATCTATTATCGTTGTTGCAATAAAGAACGGTTGATTAAACCAAAGGAACAAAAGTATATACAAGAACTTTTTCGAAAGAGGGGAGTTACAGATACGCCTCAATATGACGAATATATAGAATACTATGATCTTGGGTAAGTATATCCGTTAGTTCCGGTAATCCCATATATTGTGGGAAAGTATTCTCTTATATTATGGGAATTTATTCCCGCAAAATAAGGGAATAAATTCTCTCCAGCTAGGGAATCTTTTCCCACAATATGTGGGACTACCGGGGTCTGTAATACCTTGATAATAGTTGACTACCTTTTTTCTTATCTTCGGGTTGGGTTAACATTTATTGTGTAGGTATTATATAGCAGTCCCGGTATGAGAAATGTATGATGAAAGTATGAGAAATACCGGTTTTTTATGACATTTCAGGCAAAATACTATGAGAAACACCTTTTTGAAAAGTATTTCTCATAGTGTTATTGTTTTGAATTACAGGTGATTATCCTGTAAAGTATGAGAATATGAGAAATGATTTCGCAAAATCGTTTCTAGTGCGTATTAGATGGATTGTATGGCTTCATGGCTTATTACGTTCTTTGAATATTCCAGATTTATTTGAATTATATAAAAAACAAACGCTGATGAGAACAAGTAAAATCATTCTTTTCTCATCAGCGTATATTATGTCGGATCACAACTATTTCTTATCTTTTTTCTCGTCAGCTTTTGTTGCAGGCTTTTCCTCCGTTTTGCTTTCCGGATTGATAATACCTTTCACTGTTTCACCGATAGGCAATTTATCCAATACACCGAGACTTGGAGCTACCGTTTTCACCAATGTGTTCAGGAAGTTGCTTGTACCTCCGTTTCCACCGTCGAATACAGTGATATTTCCTAAATTCATGTGTTCGAACGCCTTCACCTGTTCGCCGGCAATTTCCTTCCACTGGTCTACCATCTTATATTGGATGGCGATAGCCGGATTCGATTCGGCAGCTCTTACCATTGCTTCGAAACCTTCCGCTTCCGCAAGTAATGATTTCTTCTTACCTTCCGCTTCGGCTTCCAGTTTCAATTGGATAGCTTTTGCTTCCGCTTCGGCTTGTGCCAAAGTAGCTTTTGCGCGTGCTTCCGCTTCGCGGGTAATCTTTTCGGCGATGGCATTTGCTTGAAGGATAGCTTCCTGTCTGGCGATTTCCGCAGGAACAATCTTTTCAGCCTTTAATGAAGATTCCACTTTCCGTGCTTTAGCTTCTTCCACTTCTTTTTGGGCAATTTCGCGTGCAGTCTGTACGGCAGCTTCCGATTTTGCAGCAGCTTCACCGGCTTGCTTGTCGGCATTGGCTTGTGTTACAGCTAGTTCTGCGTTGGAAAGGGCTACTTCTTTCTGTGCGTCATTTCGTCCGATGGCAGCCTTCTTGGCAGCTTCCGCCTGTTTGATTTCCATATCCGAATTCAGTTCGGCAACACGGCTTTCCTTTTCAGTATTTGCCTGCTCGATACGGATGCTCTTTTCTGCTTCGGCTTTTGCTACTTGCGATTCTTTTTCCGCGTTGGCAATCGCTACTTGAGAGATTCTGTCCTTATCTGCATTTGCAACGGATATCTCCTGTTGTTTCTTCGTTTCTGCGATAGCGATATCCTGGTCTTTACGAGTTTCCGCAACTTTAGTTTCGCGTTCTTTAATCTGATTGGCAATTTTGATAGCACCCAGCTTTTCCTGTTCTTCGATGTTAGCCTGTGCTTCGTTCAGTGCTTTACTTTCAGCTTCCTTACCTAAGTTGACAATGTAGTTGGCAGCGTCACGAATATCACTGATGTTGATGTTCATCAGATACAAACCGAATTTGCGAAGTTCGGTATCGATGTTATCTTTCACTTTAGCCAGGAACTTATCTCGGTCTGAATTTAATTCTTCGATAGTCATATCGGCGATCACCATACGCATCTGACCATATACAACATCAGTAATTAAGTTCTGCTTGTCATCCATCGTTAAGCCCAGCATACGTTCAGCAGCGTTTTGCATCACTTCGGGATCGGTGCTGATAGCTACAGTGATTGTAGTCGGCACATCTACACGAATGTTTTGAGCGGATAGCGCGCCGGTCAGTTTACATTCGATCTGCATTGGTTTCATGGAAAGGAATTCATATCCTTGGATAATCGGCCATACAAAAGCAGCTCCACCATGATATAGCTTTGCCGATTTCTTATCCCCTCCCGTTTTACCATATACAACGAGGACTTCGTCACTCTTACATTTGCGGTAACGCGAAAGGATACCGATAAAAGTGAGTAGGATGACTGCTACTAATATAGCCGCCATGATTAACATTTCTTGTGTCATAAAATTGTGTATTTGAATAATTATTGAATGAATAGCGTTCCGTCTTTGTAGCTGGTGATGATTGTTCTGTCACCAGTCTGATATGCTTTTCCTGATTCGGAGATGACGTCTACTTCGCGCATGGCTCCATTCCGGCTGGCTTGTACTGTATATTTATTGTCGCTTTGTTTGAAATAGATAGTACATTCCCTTCCCACAAGCTGGTCCGTATGTTCGGAATGATTCACTTGTTGTAGCTGGTATGCTTTTTTGTAGAGAAACCATACGGCGAATACAAAGAAAAGACCTACCAGAATGCCGATGACATAACTTTGAATCTCAATATTTCCTGTCAGATACATATACCAGCCGAATCCGATTCCGAAATGAGTAAGACCTTTGAAAGAGACCACGCTGCTAATGTCAGTATCCACGTCTACATCTGCATCTATGTCTCCGAAAAAGATGGATAGAATGAATTGGATTATAAATATTCCTGTTGTCACAAGGGCAATAATAAGGAAAATGGTACTACTCATAATTGTGAGGTATTAGTAATCATTGTTATTTTGTTCTCCAAATATACGGATTTATGCGGACTATACAAATAAAACTTTATATAAAGTTACATTTCCATAGCCAATGTCGTAAAATTGCGGATATGTGATAAAAAAATCCCCACCCACTTAGCACTATCTTCGCAGACTGCATCTAAGTGGAATGAGGAACACAAACAAAACAAACAAATTTTTTATTAGGGGTTATGGGATCCGTACGCTTACGGAGCGCTTTCTTTTAAATATTGTCTGAACAATCAAGTATTAGTATCGAATCTTCGCATGAGACAATGGATATTTTGTCCAGTATGTCAAGGTTGATCTCTACTTTGAAACGGCCGCAGACATCATGAACTTTGTGTTTGAAGTCAGCAAAGCCTTTCATGATTTTTTCAATCTGGTTGGCTGAATGCTCGTAAGCATACCAGCGTCCGTTCTCTTCAAACAGATAGGCTTGCCGCATATCTGATGATTCTAGTTGCAGGATGTCTTTTTGTTTCATAATATCTTAGTTTTAGTTCGATTCTTATTCTATTATTTCTACGTCACGTACACAGCGTAAGCTGATTTGCTTTGTGTTATCTATTAGATTTGATAAAAACAGATTTTCATTGATGCAAAAGAATCTTACGTTTCCGGCGTTGTTACCTGTATCTATGGTGTATCTCCATTTAGTTCGTGACATTGTATTTTTATTTGCATCACAGTTAGTTATGTATATTAGCATCATTTCTCTTTGATTGGGTGCTCTCCAAAGACCTTTGTCGCTTAGGTCGGTTTTCTCAGAGTAGTTTTTACAATAGCTTCGGTCATTGTCTTCTGATGTTAGAGCAAAGTACTTTTTCCCCGATTTTTCTATTGAGTTATTGGGATCATACCAACATGAACGTATAGTTGCATGCCAACTGGTGAGCGCAGAATATGAATTCCCTTCATATATGTATACATTTCCTTCTGCAGCTCGTGTTTGGGTATATAAATTCTGAGCCACTTGAAATGCCTTATAAGGTTTGTTTCCATCGTCAAAATTGTCGTGAAGAGCTATTTCGCCTTTATTGAGTCGTGAACCACGTATATTTTGCTCTGTTAACCGTGTCATCTTAAAAATCCGGTCAGCGATAATTTCTTCATCTTGATTGCTCTGTTGATTGTATACTTTTACACGTGTACCACTTTCTATATATTCGAACGCTTGTTCAGGAAATCCGTCTTTTTTTAATTCATCGTTCAGACCTTTATCTATTCCTAAGTTACGTACACATCTGAAATTCTGCGGAAGGTTTTTTTCTTCTGTTTCATTGGTGGGATAGTCACCAACGGAAGCGCCTTCTTCCGACCAGATACGCTTTTTGTCACTGGTCGTATAATGATAGTTTATCCTGTCTCCATACACAAATGAAATATTGTTGGCATCATATAAGGGGGTTGGCAGACTCTTGGCGCCCAAATACATACCCATTAATTGTTCACTGGTAGGTACATACCATTTCACTTCGTCCAGTGTTATTTTACCATCTCCGTTCTCATCACGGTTTCGTGATAAGCAGCGTGCTAAAGCGATAGCTTCTTTCCGGGTAGTGAAAGTATTCATTTTTTTATCCGGTGTTTTCAAAGCAACGTGCTCATTCCAGGATATGTGATTTTTTAAATACTCCCAAGTATTCCATAATCCGTTAGCAGAAGAAATAGAGTTAGCAATGTTAGGGGCTCCCCATTTAGCTAATCCTGTTTCATTGATATGTTCCATGCCTAGTGCTACTTTGGCTTCCGTACTATAATATGTCTGTATAGAACGTTGGGTAATCATATATCGGGCTTTGGCATAACTGCTGTTGCCATCCAAGCTATACTTGGGAGCATAAACCAACATTATGTAGCGGTTGTCTGCATTTGCAAAATGCCGCCAGTATGTAGTAGGGTTATTCCCCCAGTTTTGTCCTTTAGGTGCTTCGGTATAATAATATTCATCTACAAAAACTGTATAGTAATATGGCTTGTCCTTATCCTTGCTTCCATCATTTTCGTAGCGGGCTATCACATCATCGGTGAGTCCGAACAAGTCGATTAATTCATTCTTATTGTACTTTTGTAGTTTATCTGCGGCATTTTCTGTTCCATGAGACTGGAAATGAATCCAATGATAATCTTGCTTGGCTCCGTTTCCTGTATCAGGAGTACTTTCTTCTGTGACATCTCCGAAAGGAGTCTTTACTACAAATCTCAAACCTGGGTTTCCTGTGGTGGCGTCCACTACATTATTGTAACTGAATCCCATTATAAAGCAGTTGTAATGTGCATCCAATGTACGTACTTCAGCTTCGGAATCGACCACGTCTCCTTCAGCGCCGGGACGGTTTTCTTTTCCTTCTTCCACTTCTACTATAATGTCGTTGACGTCATTTATCGTTAAGTTGTATGTATATTTGGTGTTTCGTTTGCTTGTGAAGATATCCGGATTGCTGATGCCACCTCCTAGGTGTATTCTATACTGTACGGTAGCTACACGTTTTCCGTCTATGGAATTTTCGTTTTTGATTTCCAATTCAGCCTTAATTTCTACATAAGTCGCATACTTTTCCGAATATTTATATTCACCGGTGTTTGTTTCATCATCGTTCTTGACTTCTGCTTCACGTTTGGCATACTCCGCTTTTTTATCAGTTGCTGATGGATTGATGGAACTCACTGTACCATCCTTTTCTTTATAGGTTTTTGAGTTCTTTATATTTTCCAGCATGTAAAAATCAAATGTGCGGGATTTATCATTTTCATTGGTCTTGAAGGCAGTACTTACTATACTGTTCCCGTAGTTCTTTTCTTGGGTAAAACTATTAACCTTGGGTTGTTCAATGATATTTGATTTGAGGGGGACATATTTCACTTGCCAACTGGTGGGAGTGAAAGACGTGACTTTTTCACCGACTTTTATTTTAAAAGTGATGTGGGAGTCAAGGCGCGAAAGCTCTATTTTTCCGGTGGATATTTTTCCGTGCTCGTCAATCACACAATATCCTTCTTCTTTGTTGGTCTCCGAAGTGGCATTGAATGTTCCACTCATGACCAGGCTGCCTTGTATGCGTTGTACGTTAGCTTCGTTTATACTAATGGTTACTCCGGACAGTTCTTCGATACTTTTAACAGCGTCCAGTCTGTTGAGGATGGATTCCAATTCGTTTGTTTCTGCGTTGGCTATTGCATAGATACGGCTTTCGCCGCTGGTGGTTTCTAACGTAAGCGTTCCTTTCTCTCTATTTTCCAGTGAACTGACTATCTCGTTTGTGTTGTAGAATTTACTGTTTTTCAGTTTCCCACTTCTGTCGAATACCAATACATAAAGGTCGTTGATTCTATTTTCTTCTGTTTCAGGAAGTCCACGGGTTAACTTCTCCATGCCTGTGACTGACAGACCGAAATTTATTGTAACCGGAATTCCTTCTTTCACATTGGCGGAAGAGTATATTTCATCATCTGCGCAAGCATTGAAGAATGTGCAGGCAACGGTCAGATATATTATATTCTTTATCGTTTTCAGTATGTTGTTTTGCTTTTTCATCAGCTTTTTCTCCTTTATATTAATCGAATGACGGGACATCGATGTTCTCTTCATCCCAAACTTTCACTTCATATTCTAATGTTACATCCATTTTCACACTTGTGATGTTGAATACATATATGTGGTTGCGAAGAACATTATAATCTTTTCCATTTTCACTGAATGGTATCTTATAACTTTTTTCTTTACCTCTAGCCATCGCTTTGATGACCAAATATACTTTCTTTTCAGTTTGTGCTCCCGTATTCTGATGTTCCGGAATGTAGAATTTGTTTTCAACCTTGTTTCCTTCTGTCCCGTTCAATATGCCGGAAGTCAGGAAGTCGGCAGATAATGTGGAGTTTCCCGGTATGGACGGGCCATCGTTCTCTATGGGTGCGCAATATCCTTGTGTATTATAATTGTGCAACTGGACTTCGGTGATTTTGAAATCTATTATTCCCTTTCCGTCGTTGACCATTACATTCACTTTGGCAACTGCGCGTTTCAGCATGAGTTCTCCTATATTGTTTTCTCCCGACCGGACGGATTCAATGGTACCTTCACCCCACATTGGGAGGTTTATCGAACGGTCTGTGTCTTTAGTATAACCGAATACCAGTTGTCGGTATAAATCGTCCTTGCTATCTCCCGGATTCATATTCACATCGTGTACACCTTTGTTTTCCGCATTGGTGATTACGATAAAATCCATGGAAATGCCAGTGGCGTATGTTTCCGACAGTTTTCCTTCTATAAACCGGGTAGCTTCTCCGTTTACTCCTCCTATAAGCACGTATTTAACTTGCTCCACAAATTTACCTTTCACGAAAGTATATATTTGGACATCGTTGATTGTCCGTTCGTTTGCAGAATCATCTGCTTCGCCGTCAATGGCCCATGTGGAAGACATTTCAGGAAAGGTTAATGAAAAATTGATTTTGCCACCCTTTATGGGGTCTCCCGGGATATTCATTATATTATCATCCATGACTCCGTCTGTGACACAGGACGTTGCCATGATGCAGAGGACAGCCAACAGATAATATGTCAGTTTAGAGTATTTCATTTTATAGTTCAATATCATTGAGTTGGATAATCCAGTCGTTTACATCAATTACTGTTTTAATCAGTGCCAGTTTTTCATCTACGAAAATAATCATGCTGTAGTTATCTTCGCGATCCAGATATTCCTGGAGAGTATAATTCCGGTCTTTGTATTTCTCTAGTTGGAGTAGTTCCAGATATTTCACCAAGTTAGAACTGTGGAATAACGTTTCGTCTGTCGCGGAGTTTTTGATGGTCAGCTGCGGGGTTTTATTCTCCATCAGTCTGGCAACACTTATCTCACTGACAACGGCATTGTATTCTTTGGCAGGTTCGCCAGTTTCACTGAAAGCTCTTGTTGTTATAACTTCGGATTCTACAACAAATGGCTTGTAAGTCAGTAAGTTGTCCTCCAATAGTGAATTGTCGTAATTCATGTATCCGTTATCGTCATAAATCTCGCATTTGAATGTTTCTTCAGTCAATGCTCTTGTTATCGGGCCGTCGGATTTGTTGACCTGTGCCACGACTATGCGGATATTATTGGTGTTCTTCACTAAAGACACCATACTGATTTGTTGCCTTCCATTACGTGTTGTAGTTGCATTTTTGACTTCACCATGCCAGAGTGAATGTAACTCTTGTTCTACGATATATTGCCCTTTTTCATCTTCTCCGAAAGAAGAACGTGTCATTGCTTTACGTAATGTTTTTACTTTCAACTCTTCAATTTCTGATTGTTGCGGATATAATAAAGGTACTGCGAACGATTCATTATTTAATCCGGCCCATGCAATCAAGTGATATTTTGATGGATCAACATCTACAGTCATTAGATAGTCGTCTTTTTCTAACGGTGCTCCTTCATCTGTTTTCTGGAAGACTAGATTGTTATTGTCGTCAAAAGCATAAAGTGTCACTGTCTTTACTTGTTTGGAAAATACGTCTACCTCGTCCATGTTATAGTCATACTTAAACTTCACACGATACTGGATGCTGCAATCTCCATCGTCATAATCCAGAATGGAGTCGCACGATGTAATTGCACCAGCCAATATGGTGAGCAACAATATCTTGTTAGCTTTTTCTTGTATGGTAGTTAGTATTTGTTTCATTATTCTCACTTTTTATGCTTTTAGAAAATAGTGTTTTGTTTGAATGTAATGCGGGGGTGATAAGTCTTAATAAAAATCAGGAGAGTTTTTCTCTCCTGATTTTTATTAAGACTTAGAGACCAATGTTATTATTATGGATTGTCCAAGGTTGTATTTTGGCTGTTACAATAAGTTTGGTTGGATCTGATGGGGTAGGAGGAAGTTCACTCGGCCAACCAAGATCGTTAATTGTGGTAACTGTAAGCTTGTACCAGTTATTTCGTATGATAGTACAATTCTTGCCGGTATGTTGGATTGGTGCATCGTAATAACAAATACCATTTGTATATTTGACGATTTCATATTGGCTAAGATCTCCGGCTTCTTCTTCTGTTGCAGGAAGATTGCCGAAATCATTCTTCATTTGTTCCCATGATGTGTAAATTGTCTTTTTAGTTTCGCCATCATAGAACGTTTTAACAAAGAATGTGGAAGCAGGTTCGTAATCTGTTGTACCTTCTGAGTAGAAATAAACTTGTCCTTTGTAATGTACGTTAGTTGCAGTAGGTTTTGCATCTTCATATGCTAAACCTACTTTGTTTTCTAAACAGTATGTAATGCCAGTGAGAATCCATTCGAAATTTCCTTTAGCAGCGGGTTGAAAATAAAGGTCATCTCCTGTCCAACTGTTTTTTTGTGGCAATGCATATGAATCTTTTGTTAAATTGGAATAAGAGTGGTTGGTGATTTTTATGGCTACCAGTTTTCCATCTTTGGGAGTCACTGTCGGCTTTTCTAATTCGAAAGCATGATTGGCATCTGTCTGTTCATCCAGTTTTGCGGAAACACGGCTTACCACGAGTTCGGCTGTATTATCTTCTTTGCCTGCTTTGATTTCAACTGTTTCTCCTTTGTCACAGCTCATTAGAAAGTTGCCGCTGGAAGCTATTGTGGTGCTGAGATATTTTAGATTTTCCCATGCTTGCTTTCCTACAGTTAAGTTGTTGTAATCAGTACCGTTGGAGAGTGCTGCGTTAAGTGCTTCTGTCGGATTGATAAATGCATAAATTGTGGCTGTTCCTGCTGATACTACAAATGCGTCGGTACTTGCTAATCTTACATTGTTTTCATCCGGAGAACCATTAAGTGTCATGTTTTCTTTGACTATTCGTTTTGTTCCGTTGTAATCTAATACAATAGTTGCTGTTTTAATTTCAGATTCATCATTGTTACCAGGGTTAGTTCCATCTTCAGCAACAGATCTGCTTTTGTTTTCTTCAGATGCTAAAAAACTAATTCTAATACTTGCGTTGTCACCGGCAGTTTGAGTGCTGTTGTCGATGAATTCATCATTGTTGTTACAAGCTGCCATGGCTGTCATTGCCAATCCTGCTAATAATAAATTTCTAACTTTCATTTTGGTTTTGATTTTAATGTGTGATGCTATAATTTTTTTATTGGATAAGAGATATCCTGAAATGAGGAAGAGTGTTTGGTCTGTTCAAATATTCAGTGATATCCAGTCTTTTCTCTTTGTTTATTGGGAAGTCCTTATATCTAATAAGGAAGAGAAACTTCCGGTAAGTTTAATAATTTGTTTGTCTCATAATAAATAAATGATGTTTGTTTTTTTGTTGATTACTGATATTATTTTATTTAAAACTTGTCAGAGAAGAATTGGCTTCCCTTTTTCATATTGCAAAGATACTCTATAGGTAAATAAGTATTGGTTGGCGTTTTTGTCAATTTCGAAGGTGATTTATGCAATCTTTTAAATCTGAATTTTATGGTAGGTGTTTTATTCTTTTATGAATGATATTCTTGGTGAAATGAATGTTTTGCCATCCTTGCTTTTATTATACCCATGCAGGGAGATATGGGAGAAGATGAACAAATATATGTTTTCTGCATATGTGATACATAATTGGATGATTACGTGGAATTAGAAAAAAAGAAACGCACAGCCTTCACAGGTAGTGCGTTTTATCCATTTTAAAGGAAATGGATTTGGGGTATTTTTATATTGTTGTCTTATTTTGCAGGATAGTTTAGTTTCTTGTTCAATTCTATCAAGTTTGTGTCCGCTTGTGTTGTAAGTCCGGCAGCTTTTGCTGCTTCGAAATATTTTCCGGCTATATCCAGATTTCCTTCCAGCAGGGCAATTACTCCTAGATTGTTTATTGTTTCGGCCGCTTCTTGATTGGCTTTTGCCAGGTGTTTTTTGGCAGATGTTAAATCTCCCCCTTGCTGGATTTCCATTGCAGCGGCATTTAGGTTGGCAACCGGGTCGTCGGGAAACATGACAGAAGCCACCTGGAAAGCATAATTAAACTCTTCACTTCCGGGTTCGTAACTTTGTGCCACGAGATAAATTTCCTGTAAACTTAGCAATTGAGGATGTTTTTTGATCATTTCCTTGGATTCTTCGAGATTAAAACCACGTACCGTATAATTTACCGTATAGTTAGAATGACGCAGGGCTGGATAACACTCGGCTAATAAATATTGGTAAGCCTGCGGACCTATCAATCTGGCTATATTGCGTTCTTTGGTGTCAATATCCATCTTTTGATTATCTATCATAAGTAGGATGTCTTCCTTTTTATCCATTGTTGAGTTTTCAACAAACTTGCGGAAACCCTCCCAGTCTTCGGGGGTATATTTAGAAGAAATGAGACGACTGTCAAAGTTGTAGTAACTGTTCACATAGTCTGCGAGTGACTGGGTGCGTCCTTTGGCCAGACGGGTATTGTTGGCGTAGCTTCCTTCGGGAGATGCATAACCATGTATCGTGATGCCGGTGAGCTGAGTGTTTTTGTCATTGCGTACTGTATCAATGCTTGCACGTATCTTTGCCAGCTCCGTCGAATTACTTCTGTATTCCGGATAAATGATAATCTTGTTTACGGGGAAGTCCAGATATGCGGTTCCTTCTATGGTCCGGTGCTTCACGCCTTCGGCTTCCGGAGTGATATATGCTATTGCCGGATGTATTTTTAATGATGCAATATTCAGTTTCGCAATCATTTCTCCATGGCTTTCCTCTACTACATCACAACAGCCGCACAAATCTATATTTAATTTTAGGTTTGCCTGTTGCATCCAAGCCTCGTATGGAACCTGAACCAGATAATTAATCTTTTGGTTTTGCTTTCGTTGATGCCGCATGATAGTATAAGCGTTTTCGGGGGGCTGTTGAGTCCGTTGATTTACTAGTTGGCGTTTCCGTCCATATATTACGATAGCCGGCAATATTTTCGTTTGTCCTTCCGCTTCGAGGTAGGGTGTCAGGGTGGCGGCATTGTTAGAGGCAAGTTTCAGGTTTTCGTGCAGGATAAGATCCATGCGGATAGTCAGTCGATTATTGTCACTTCGCGTGATCGATTCGTTATCCGTGTGTATTTGATTTTTGTAAAGAGTCTGCGCCTTTCCTCCTAATAGGGGGATCAGGCAAATGAGTATACATAGAAAATTTTTCATATTTGTCTTGTTTTAGAATAAATAAATCAGGCTGACGGCAGCTTTAGTCGGTCCTACATAGTTTTTGTGTCCTTCGCCAACTTTTTCTCCGCAAGTCTTGCATATATATTGCTCATATTTGACGCGCGCATAGCCTGCGCCAATGTTCCCTTCCAGATTCCAGTGTTTACTTAGAATCCACTGGTAGCCATAGGATATACCGAAACCGTAGAAATTACCTTTGAAACGGTGTTCCTTTAATTCCGGCCAGATTCCCCAGGGCATATCGATAGCTGCCACCTGATAGACACCTCCGTGGAGATGTACACCAACGAAGTGACCGTTGAATTTGTCACAGAACCAATAACGAAGTTCTGGTTGGAATGCCAACATTTTCATCATCTTCTGATTTTTGTATTTCCAGGGATTATAATTGGCATACAAATCCAAAGTTAATTTCTTGTTCAAGCTTACTTCAGCTCCAAGATTGATAACTTTAAGCGCATCCATTATAACATTTGTTTTCACTCCAACCGCTTGACTATATAATAAGGTGGAGGTAAACAGCATTGCGAATAGTGCAAAAATTTTCTTCTTTTTCATTTTCATTACCTGATAGGTTTTGTTTGTTGATGTGCAAATGTAGGTATAATCCTGGTAGGCCTTAATTGGCATATTGTTCTTTCTTCAGATAACTTTCAGTGGAAAATAATAAATAGGTTGGTGTTTTATTCTTTGAGAGGGGTGGGCTTATTATTCTTGCATGGGTGGTATTTTGTTCATGATTGGTGAATTAATCACATATGGTTGGTAAATGATGCTTGTAGATTCTGTTTATTTGCTTGTATGTATTGTATTTCATTCATTAAAGAATGGTAAATTGTTCATTTCCCTTTCGAAAAACTTTTATTTCTTAAATAATGTCCTTATGTTTGCTTCGAACAAACAAAGCGCCTAGTATAAATTGATAAAATTAAAGATTCCCTCCTGAGGAACATGAACAAACAACAATGAATTATGTAACGGTTGAAGTGCGATTATCGACAATTCGCAAATATTAAAAAACAAATAAAGGAGGAAATATAATGAAAACTATTAAATTCTTTTTTTCATGTGTGGTTGCATTAGTGTTTACTGCATGTTCTGGTGCAGAAAGTGATAGTATTGAAGATAGCTCTTCGAACTTTGAGTCCATGATCTCTTTGTATGGCATTGAGTCTGCTGAGCAGATTGGTGAAGTACCTTCTGTGACAACAGAAGAGATGGGAAGTGTATTAGAAGCACTTCGCAGGAATAATGGTGTCGTTCAGGGATGTAAAGTGGAAAATACGGAAGGGTATTATGGAACCGGTAACGATAAGAAAACTGTAATGATGACGGCGGAGTATCAAGCTCGCACACGAGGTGGTTCTCTTATTGAGAATTTTGCATTATGTGTCTCATTGAACTTTACTGTAGATAAAAAGATGGTCTATTATGCAGGTGCTACTTACAATTGTAAAACGGACCTGTTTCTTTGGAAAGGCCAGGGGGCTTCTTTGTCAACTACGGCTGAAGGTGATAATGTGTTTACTTCTACTTCCTATCTTTATTTTCGTGTAAGTGATCAGGAAAATTGCCTGGTGAAGGTGCCTGTAAGTTTTAGGGGAAATTATGATTTTAATGCGGGTAAAGGGGAGTATAGTTTTGTTCTTTCTAAAATTGCTCAGTAGTCCGCTTTGTATGTGTATAATGAATATATCGAATTTTAAGTTGTAAATGGGGAACTAAACAGCAAACAGTATATATAATAAGGTGTAATATTAATTGAAAGGTGTAACCATGGATGAAGAGTATTGTTAGTTTCTCAGGGAGCCGGCAATGCGCTTCACTGTAAATTGTTCTTAAAAAGTCCCTTGTTTTTTTGTGGGTATGTATATTCTCCTTAACTTTAACCAACATAACTCTAACATGGACAAAACAGGTGTCATATATGAAAAGGACTTTGTCTTTATTACTACTATTATTAGGTTTCAGTATATCGTATTCTCTAAATATTCATTGGAGTCCGGAGCCAATAGTAATAAAAAACGGATTTGATAATAATACAGTTTATAATGTGTGTTATGGGAAAGATGGCTTTGTCTGGCTGTCTACTGATAGAGGCATAGCCCGTTATGATGGATTTAGATTTCGTGATTATCCTTTGGTTACCAAAATAGATTCGTTGTCTCTTCCTTTACCACAGGCAACCAGTACATTGCAGGAAGTTTCGGGCAACCTGTTCTATATCCAGCTATATCAAGGAGGAATTGCTTGTTTTGACAGAGAAAAAGAGAAATATCTTCCAATCATTTTTAACCGTCCTTTTAACTTGCGGAATATACATAGTTTTCGTTGGTGTAATGGCATTTTATATCTGGCTACTTCTCAGGGATTGTTGAAGTCGCAGGTTGTCCGTATGGAAGAAGATAATAAGGATGTTTTATTTTGTACGTTGGATGCAAAGCCTTTAGTTAAGGGAAAAACGGGTGGCCTGTGTGCTGACGGGAGCAATAATCTTTATTTTTCTGTTGACAGAAAAAAGGTGATGAGTTATAATGTTGAGACGAAAGAACTTGCTTTGCTTAAAGAATATGATGTCGTGAACCGCATTTTCATGGAAAATGGTTATTTATGGATTTGCAGGCTTTGGAATGATATTGTCTGTTATGATCTTAAAAAGAATCAAGAACGTGTCATTTCAATAGGAAGCAGTGATAATGTTGATTATTTTAGTTCTTATATCACAGATGTCGAATGCAGGAATAAGCAGACATTCTATCTGACAACCTTGGACGGATTGTTTGAGTTGGATTTTGAAAATGAAAATCTTTGTGAAAGTCCTGTTTCATTGGAACTGTTGACGCAATATGAAATAGCATTTCATTCTAATATTGAACGTAAAATGTCGAGTGCTTATTGGGATAATCAACAAAAAATATTGTGGACAAGTACGCTGGGTGGAGGAATTGTGAAGTTCGACATGGATGATGACATGTATAGCCGGATACAGCAAACATTCAAATCCAGAATTAACGGTATGGTTGAGGATGCCAATGGTTATATCTGGTTAGTGATGAATTGCGGAACGTTGATGAAAAGTACCACTCCTTTTTTGTCTTCTCAAACTCATTTTGAAGTCTGGAAAAAAGCATCCGGCTTTTCAAAATATTGCCATATTTATAAGGATAGGAAGGGTGATATTTGGTTAGGTAACAACTCTGGAGAGGTGATGTGTATCAATCCACTGACCGATGGAATAGAAACGTTTAATTTGAAAACACCTGACGGAAGTAGACTGGTAACTTCTATTTTTCAGTTTTGTATGGATTCGAGAAACCGTTTGTGGATAGCTACTTCGGACGGACTGATGCAAGTGAATCCGAAAAATGATGAATGTCGGAAGATCGAGCCTAAGGATGCTGCAATCGAGATGGTGTATACGGTAGTTGAAGATAAAGAGGGGAGTGTCTGGATTGGTACAAACAGAGGGCTGAAAAGGCTTGAATGTTTGGGAGATGAGATTCATTGGAAAGGAGAGTATGAAAAGGAAAACGGGTTGGAAGAATCTGCTGTACGAACTATTTACGTGAATAACTCGAATCAGATTTATGCTGCTTATTTGAATATGGTTGTCCGCATTGATGGGAGAGATAAGGATAAACTGGAGTCTATATATACCTTACAGAATGGGTTGATTGGTGGAAATGTCAGTTGCATGGTAGATGACCAGATTGGGAATACATGGGCGGCTAATAGTGCCGGAATTATGATGGTAAGAAATGGACAAAATGCTTTCTATAATTATTTGTCAATAGGTGATTGCAATGCTTCATGCCGATTAAATGACGGACGATTATTATGGGCGGACTCATGGGGGATGTTATTCTTTGATCCGGTTGTTTTTAAAACTAACCAAGTGGAAGGCCGGCTCATGCTGACAGATATTGAAGTGAATGGGGAGACAATTCTGGCAGGAGAGAGCCGGAACGGGCAAATAGTGCTTTCTGCTTCACCTGAAAGACAGGAACAATTATCTTTTAATCCGAAAAATAATAAATTCCGTTTATATTTCTCTGATTTACAATATGGAATGATGCAATGTAAGATTGCTTATCGGTTACTTCCGGAAGATGAGGAATGGAGAATACAGCCGCTTGGGGAAGGAGTGGAGTATAGTGGGTTACCTGTGGGTGAATATGTTTTACAGGCTAAACAGGTCTTTCCGAATGCAAAGGAAGGAGAAGTTGTCGAGGTTCCTATTGTGGTAAGGGCGGAATGGTATCATACAGCGTGGGCATACTGGGCTTATGGATTATTGGTGTTCATTCTACTCTATCTTGTTTATCGCCATTGGGTGAAGAAGAATATGTGCAAGCAGATACACCGGGATAATGAGATCTTATTGAAGGAAAAGTTGAATATGGAGAAGGTGAAACAGAAGCAGAAACAAGACATAGAAGCTATGAGAAGCCATTTGTTGATGGTTTTTATTCAGGAACTTCGTACTCCGCTTTCGTTGATAATTGCGCCATTGAAAGAAATCCTTGAAGATAAATCGATGGCTCCTAACTTTGCCACTCGCGGTCGGGTGGCTTATCGGAATTCTCTTCGTATGTTAGATGCTTGTAACCAGTTGTTGGCTATTCATCAGCATCGGAATGTGAATGAGAAACTGAAAGTAGCCCCTTATCAGATAGAAAAGCTGCTTGATAATAATTTGTTTGATGTTCGTGAGTTGCTGAAAATGTATGCGATAAATTTCCAGTATGAGAAGCGGATTAGAAAAGGACTGGAATTTTATGTGGATAAAAAGAAAGTGGAATTTATTATCCATAGTCTGCTGACCAATGCTTTTATTCATATTAATTATTCGGGGAATGTTTCTATGACCGTTTGCGAAACGGTGCAGGAACAGTTGCATTATGTGACGGCTATTCTGGAGTATGACGGGCGAAGGATGATACAGACTGCCGAAGAGTTGATAAATAAAAATGAAACTTCTGAAGAGGATCTGCTTTATACGGAAATGGGCTTTTCTGCGATGCGTCAAATGGTTGAAATACATCATGGGAAAATCAGCCTGGAAAGTTCGTTTGATGGAAGCACGAAGGTTATTGTAAGTTTCCCGCTGGATAAGAGTGTATTCGAAAATGATCCGAATGTGCTGTTTGTTGATCCGGAAGATACAGGTGAAATAGAGCCTCGGCTATTGGACTTTTCGCAGTCAAACCGGACTGTTGAGGAATTTGTCCCATCTACTTCGGCCAGACTTAAAAAGACTTTGCTGATTGTTGAAGATCACAAGGATATTCGTCTCTATCTGAAGGTTCTGTTTGGGAAAGAATATAATTTGTTGATGGCTACAAATGGTCAGGAAGGCATTGATATGGCTGTGAAAGAACTTCCGGATTTGGTTCTTTGTGATGTTATGATGCCGGTAAAGAACGGATATGATTGTTGCCGTGAGTTGAAGGGAGGACTGGAGACTTGTAGTATTCCTATCATTATGTTGACAGCCAAGGTGGAAGATGAGGACATTGTACATGGTTTAGAGTTGGGAGCAGATGACTATGTGCTCAAACCATTCACTCCCAGTATTTTAAAAGCGAAAGTGCATAATTTGATTACTAGCCGGCAGGCATTGAAGCAGATGTATACGAAGTTGCTGATGTTGCCGGGGATGGATTCTGTAGAAACGGCTGAACCGGAACAGGCCGAAGAAGCGGTAGCGGTGGAAGATCCGTTTATTAGTTCAGTTATTAAAATAGTGGAGGAGAATATTTGCAAGTCTGATTTTAGTGTGAAGAAACTTGCGGCGGATATGAATATGAGTCAACCTACTTTATACCGTAAAGTGAAACAGAGTACGGATTATACAATTACCGAACTTATCCGCGGAGTACGTATGCGCCGGGCAGCTGTATTGCTCAAAACAAAGGAGTATGGAGTACAGGAAGTCGCGGAAATGGTAGGTTATAATGATATTCCTACTTTTAGAAAGCATTTTGTCGATGCTTTTGGCATCACTCCTTCTACTTATGAATGAAAAAATGAGTACTTTTGCACGCGAAACCTAAAAATATAGAAATTAGAGTGCAAAGGTATTTCATTTATTTGGCTTATGACGGAACCAACTATCATGGTTGGCAAATTCAACCGAATGGGATTAGCGTGCAGGAATGCCTGATGAAAGCGTTGTCCACTTTTTTGCGTTGCGAGATAGAAGTAGTGGGGGCGGGAAGGACAGATGCCGGAGTACACGCTTCTTTGATGGTAGCTCATTTCGATTATGACGTCCCTTTGGATACGGCTTTTTTGACAGAAAAGTTGAATCGTCTGTTACCTCCGGATATTTCCGTTTATAAGGTTTGCAGTGTCAAGCCAGATGCTCATGCCCGCTTTGATGCAACCTCAAGGACATATAAGTATTATGTAACCACAGCAAAGTATCCTTTTAATAGGCAATATCGTTGGCGGATTTATAGTTCACTGGATTATGAGAGGATGAATGAGGCTGCACGTATCCTTCTCGAATATAGCGACTTTACAAGTTTTAGTAAATTGCATACGGACGTAAAGACCAATATTTGTCACGTTACTCATGCTGGATGGACAAAAGTGGAGGGCGAGGATACTACTTGGGTATTTACCATTTGTGCCGACCGTTTCTTGCGGAATATGGTGCGTGCCATAGTGGGCACATTGATTGATGTGGGGCGTGGCAAACTTTCTGTTGAAGATTTCCGGCGAATCATCGAACAGCAAGATCGGTGCAAGGCCGGAACATCTGCTCCGGGGCAAGCCTTGTTTTTGGTGAATGTAGAATATCCGGAAACGTTGTTTATCAGTGATTAGCGGTTGGGTGATTAACGAATTGCTTTACCTGCATTTTACAACTCATAACTTACAATTTATAACATATTCTCATGTGGTTATTATTAGCATTTCTCTCGGCTACTTTGCTGGGATTTTATGATGTATTCAAGAAGAAATCGTTGAAAGATAATGCGGTACTTCCCGTTTTGTTTCTAAATACATTTTTTTCCAGCCTCATCTTTCTGCCGTTTATCCTGATATCCGTATATAAACCGGACTTGTTGGGAGGAACGATATTTAATGTTCCCGTTGTTGGCTGGGAACAGCATAAATATATTATTATCAAGTCGTTCATCGTGTTGGCTTCGTGGATATTCGGATATTTCGGAATGAAACATCTACCTTTAACCATAGTGGGACCTATCAATGCTACCCGTCCGGTGATGGTGCTCGTGGGAGCGATGCTGGTATTTGGCGAACGGTTGAATCTCTATCAATGGATCGGGGTAATGCTGGCCATTGCCTCTTTCTTTATGTTAAGTCGTTCGGGGAAGAAAGAAGGAATTGATTTTAAGCATAACAAATGGATCTTCTTTATCGTGCTGGCTGCCATTACAGGTGCTATCAGCGGATTGTATGACAAGTATCTGATGAAGTCTTTGAATCCGATGCTGGTACAATCCTGGTATAATGTTTATCAGGTGTTTATTATGTGTCCTATCCTGTTATTGCTTTGGTGGCCTAAAAGAAAGTCTACCACTCCGTTTCGCTGGGACTGGACGATTATCCTGATTTCTATCTTCCTTTCGGCTGCCGATTTCGTTTACTTTTACGCATTGAGTTATGACGATTCTATGATTTCCATTGTTTCGATGGTCCGTCGGGGAAGTGTGGTGGTTTCTTTCACTTTCGGTGCACTTTTCTTCCGTGAAAAGAATTTAAAAAGCAAAGCGATTGACCTTATACTGGTGTTAATCGGAATGATATTCTTATATTTGGGGTCTAAAAGTTAAAACAGTTACACAAAATCTGTTTGTCACAGGTTAAATAAGATAGATATGAAAATAAATAAACTTGTAATCACTATATTCTTTTCTGCTGTCGGACTCTTTGCTTCGACCGCTCTTTGGGCACAAGAAGCCAAAACACTGTTTGTGAATATACCGGATTCTCTAAGCCCGTTACTTACCAAAGTAAACCGGGAAGATTGTATTGACTTTCTGGAAAGTAAGATGAAAGCGCAAGTAGAGAACCGTTTCGGCAGGAAGTCGGAGATGACTGATCTAAGTAAAGATTATATCCGTATGCAGATGTCGCCTCAATCTACCTGGCAGATGAAAGTGTTGGCTTTGAATGACTCGACGAGTGTGATCTGTACAGTCTCTACTGCTTGTGCGCCTGCCTGCGACAGCAGCATCCGTTTCTATACAGATGACTGGAAACCGCTTACAGCATCTCTCTTTATTACTCTGCCTGTGATGGGCGACTTTCTGAATACTCCGGATTCAGCAGGCGTTTATGAGTTTGACGAAGCACGCCGTTCGGCAGATATGCTATTGATGAAAGCCGATTTTAATAAAGAAAATACAGAACTGACTGTAACATTAACTACTCCTGACTATATGGCAAAGGAGATGGCAGAGAAGCTGAAACCATTTCTCCGTCGTCCTATTGTCTATCATTGGAAGAATGGAGCATTTGTTAAATTGAAAATAGAGGATTAAAAATTGAGAAATTGGGATTATTCAATAATATCCCTGATTAAAGATATCAAAAAAGGCAACCAATTCTTTACGAGTTAGTTGCCTTATATTTTTTTATCTTGAGAATATCTCGAAATAGCTACACCGCAGCGTAGCTTATTTCTCAATTTTTAATTCTCAATTTGACAAGCATTCGTTGATAAATGCGATCATTTCCGGTGTGTTGGCTTCCACACTTTGAAGTAATTTGAATTGTGCTTTAGTACGAACCAAATTATGTTCCGGATATTTTATTTTATAATAAGTATCTCCATTGATATAGTCTGCCAAGAACCGTACACACTGCATGTATGGGAATAAAGCGGCTGCATAAGGGAGATTCTCAATCTCAATTGGAGTCAGGAATGATTTGGCTCCTTTCAGGTAACCTTTAGTAAACGCTTTGAATATTTCCATATTGAAGTTTACACGATCAAGGTCTTTATCGTCTTCATCACCCGTGTTGGCACCTGTACGGAGGAAATCCCCATAATCGGAGAAAATAAAGCTGGGCATTACCGTATCCAGGTCGATGACGCAAAGCACTTTACCATTCTCGTCGAACATCATGTTATTCACTTTCGTATCGCAGTGGCAAACACGTTTGGGGAGCTTTCCTTCACGATGTAAACGTTCTGCTTTACACATCTCATCTGCACGCTTCTCTATTTCATCCAGATAGTATTTCACTTCCGATACCCGTCCGACAGCATCTTTCGCAACAGCTTCACGTAATTGTTTGAGACGGAACTCCATGTTGTGGAAGTCAGGTATGGTTTCACCCAATGTTTCCGGAATATCGGCCAGCATGGCCTGGAAGTTGCCAAATGCTTCTCCAGCATAATTTGAAAATTCGGGATTCACCGTTTCATACGTTTTGGCACGTGGGATGAATACCATCATACGCCAATAGTTATCACCGTCGAACCAGTATGTCTTACCCTCTTCTGTTTCGAGGAAGCTCAACACTTTGCGTTCTATATCCGATTCTCCTGCTTCCGCCAGTTTTTTGCGAATGTGATTGGTGACAGCAGTAATATTGGATTGAAGCATTTCTACATTCTGAAAAATGGCATGGTTGATGCGTTGCAGAACGTAGTCGGGAGCATCTGCTTCTTTGGTGTTTACCTTGTAAGTGTCGTTAATAAGTCCTGTACCCAAAGGTTTGATTTCTTCAATCGTACCTTGGACTTTAAATTTAGCTACAATGCTAGATAAATCTTTCATGGGTTTTTTCTTTAAAAATTTATACTAAGGTTATCGATAATCATATTTAGCTGCTTCATTGCTCCGTAATACATTACGGGCGGCATTCTCATCATGATCGGCTACTTCTTCCGGGCTAAAGTTATTCCATTGGTAAGGGTGGGGCAGGGGCTCTTCAGAGTCAAAGTCTTCGATAGAGTTGCGCAAGGCATTGAAACCGATCGTACTGTCGGCTACCAAAACCAGACCGTTTCCTTTGGCGGGAGATAAAACGATCCAACGGGTATCGGTGTGATGTCCGTTTTCCTGTGGACGTACATAGTTGAAGTACATTTTATCTGCTATTGTCTTATATATGCCAACGAGTGTTCCATGATTACGGTCGATATAGTTTTCTTCCGGACCACGGCCAAAGTATTGTACATTGTTCATCTGTACCGGCAAGCGGTAATACTTGCTCCGTTCGAACTTGCCGCTCAAGGCATCAGCGCGATTGTTGTATGTCATGAAAGAAGTACGTGGGTACTCCTTGTTGACTTCAACTACCTGTACATCCTGCCAATAAGTTTTCACAGCTTTTTCAGCCATTACATTAAATGTTGTCAGGGAAAATATTCCCATGAAAATGCCTGTTAATAAATTGGGGGTTGGTCGAAATTTCATGTTTCTCAATATTGTTTCTTCATTTCTTTTTTATTTTACTTTGATATGATCGAATCCTTCTCCATAAACTCCGATGACAGCACTTTGTGATACAAATGCATTCGGGTCTATATCTTTAATCAACCGGAAGATGATAGGCGATTCCCTCTTTTTGGCTAATACGAACATCATCTTTACTTCTCGTCCTGTATAAAAGCCGGTTGCATTGATTATCGTAACTCCCCGGTGTGGATACTCGTTGATATGCCGTCCTATTTCTTCATATTTATTGGATATGATAAAGAACTGTACGGATTGGCGTGCACTATTCACTACCTGATCGAGAACGAAGCTACAAATATAAAGAGTTACAAACCCATACACCACTTTTTCCCAGTCTTTTAAGACAAAATAACTGGAAGAAATAATAATCATATCGCAGATAAGTACTACTCTTCCTAATGTGATGTCCCGGTATTTGTTGATGATGGCTGCGATAATATCCGTACCTCCTGTGCTTCCGTTTGCCGAAAAAGCAACCCCTATACCGCCTCCACAGAAGGATGCTCCGATGACACATGCCATAAAGGGCTGGTCGTGGAGGAGGCCGAAACCTGCTGTCAGCTTTTGGATGACAGACAGAAAGAAGGTGAGGGTAAATACTCCAAAAATAGTTTTAATGCAAAACTTCATCCCCAGCAATTTGAGGGCCAGTAACAATAGAAAGAAGTTGATGCTGAAGTACGTATACTGTACGGGAAAACCCGTAGCCCAATATACAATAGAAGCAATACCCGGTACTCCTCCGGTCGTGATATCGTTCGGAAGTAGAAAAACGGTCCAACCGATACCATACAAAATCATGCCGATGGCAATCATTACATAATCTCTGGCTTCACGGATAATGCTTTGCTTAGAAGGTTTTGGAATAACTGTTTTCATAAACGTGATTATGATAATCTATAAAATGTTCAAACACGGCCCCATGAATAATCCGGCTTTGGGGGAGAAGCCGGATTGGTTCATTATGCTCGTACTAAAAGGATATATTCTTTTTTTTATTTTGCAAAAGCGTGACGATAGCCTTGTACTTTATTCCATCCGCCGCGAGTGAAATCGGGGACTTCTACCGGAGCAGAATTGTTTTCGATGGAAAGTCTGGTAAGTTCGGCCATGCAGCACCACTCTGCCAGGTCATAAACGTCCATATCTAATGGTAATCCATTTTGCAGGCAATATGCCAGACGGTAGTCCATGATAAAGTCCATACCACCGTGACCGCCTACTTTCTTGGCAGTTTCTTCCAACTCTATGTGAATTGGATCTTTATATTTATCCATCAAGGCTCTCTTTACATTTTCAGGTACAGAGCCATGTGCATTCAGATTTTCATGATTAGGCACATTTTTAGAATCAACTTGTGAAGGTCTCAGGCAATATTCTTCAATCGGATATTTGCTTGCATAACCATCGGCTCCCACTATCTGATACATACGACTGTATGGACGGGGTGTCATTACATTGTGCTGGATTAGCATCGTTTTGCCATTTTCTGTGCGAATCAAAGTCGAAGTCTGGTCACCATTTTGGAAGTCGGTCACTTCTTCTCCTGTTTGTTTCTTAATGTAAGCCGGCCCATTGACAGCTTTCGTATCCATAGATACCAATGTCTTCATACGGTCGCCACGGTGGATATTAAGTACCTGACAAGCGGGGCCCATGCCATGAGTTGCATATACGTCACCGCGATGTAGGTGATTATAATCCATTCGCCAGTTGTTCCAGTATTCAGGCCAGAAATCTTCCAGGTTGTGGATATATGAACCTTCTACATGAAGCACTTCTCCGAATACGCCCTGTTGTGCCATATTTAAAGAAGTCAGTTCAAAAAAGTCATATACACAGTTCTCGAGCTGCATACAATGTTTGCGGGTCTTTTCAGAAGTATTGATTAACTGCCAGATTTCATCCAATGTCATAGCGGCAGGAACTTCGATGGCTACATGCTTGCCGTGTTCCATGGCATAGACACCCATTGCAGCATGATGCTTCCAGTCTGTAGCTATGTATACAAGATCAATATCGTCCCGTTCGCAAAGTTTTTTCCATGCATCTTCCTCTCCGCTGTAAGAAGCAGCTGCAGGGAGTCCGGCATTTTTCAAAATTTCTTGTGATTTTTCAACACGTTCGGGAAGCAGGTCGCATAGCGCTATAATCTTAGTTCCCGGAATATGAGTCCAGCGTGCTACGGCACCGGGACCACGCATTCCTAAGCCGATGAAACCGACACGTACGGTATCAATTTTAGGAGTAACGAGTTGGATTACATCTTCTTGTCCGGCAGGGCGGGTAGGAGTCTCTACTTTGATAGGAGTAAAGGCTTCCGAAGCCTTTGGCTGTTGAGTACAACTGGTGTGCCAGGTTAACAAGGCCAAGCCGATAGCAGTGGCTATGAGTAGTTTTTTCATCATATTTTAAGTTTCTAATAGGGGTTATACGCTGTTTTTCATTTACGTGTCAAAAATAGTAATTAATTAGCCAATTATTTATATTTATAACCGATATTTTATATAGGAGGGTGTGCTAACCGGAGTACGTGCGATTGTGTCGGAGAATCTTTCATAATTTTAGTGGTCTAAAGTAAAACAAAAAAAGAGAATCCAATTTCTCAGATTCTCTTTAAAGAGCGGAAGACGGGGCTCAAACCCGCGACCCTCAGCTTGGAAGGCTAATGCTCTATCAACTGAGCTACTTCCGCAATTTTTGTGGGCAAAGATGGATTCGAACCACCGAAGTCGAAAGACAGCAGATTTACAGTCTGCCCCATTTGGCCACTCTGGTATTTGCCCTTTTTTGCTTTTGAGGAGGTTTGTTTCTCAATTGCGGTGCAAAGATACAACTATTTATTTAAACTCCAAACAAAATCGATCATTTTTATTGCAGTAATTGCACATTCGTCTCCTTTGTTACCCAGTTTGCCACCGGCACGATCCTCTGCTTGCTCCATCGTATTTGTGGTAATTAATCCGTAAATAACTGGTATATCGCCAGTTGCGTTTAATTCGGTAATTCCTTGGGTTACTCCCATACAAACATAATCAAAATGTGGAGTATCTCCTTTAATTACGCAACCAATTGCAATAATTGCATCAAGATCGCAATTTTCCATCATTTGATTGGCGCCAAAAGTAAGTTCGAAACTTCCCGGTACAGTTTTTACCAAAATATTTTCGTCTTTTGCTCCATGTTTTTTTAATGTATCGACTGCGCCTTTCAGTAAAGCACCGGTAATATTGAAATTCCATTCGGATACGACGATGCCAAATTTCATTGCTTCTGCATTCGGAACGGAATTGAAATCATATTCGGATAAGTTATGGTAAGCTGTTGCCATAGTAAATTAAAAGTTGAGAATTATAAAATGAAGTTTGAGAGCATGGAAAATCAAGAAGAAAGGCACGGATTTCACGGATTCCACGGTTTTAATAGATAGTCCGCTTAATCCGGTGTAATCCGTGCCTCGATTTCCTTATATAATAAGGTATGTTATTTTTTCATCAATTTAGCCTGTTCGATATATTTGTCGATGTCCATAGCTTGATAAGACTGGAAGTATTTATCCTTGATCTTAGTGTAAGCGTTTACAGCATCGTCATATTTTCCTTGTTTTACCAGGATTTCTCCGGCTTGTATCAGGAAAATCGGGCTTAATGTGTTGTTGTCGGCTTTGTCTGCTGCCGACAGTAAAGTAGAAGCAGCTTTGTCCAGTTGGCCAAGTTGTGCATAGCAGTTACCTGCAGCGCCCAAGATTGCCGGCGCAACCATTTGGTCTTTTCCATTGAAGCTATCCAGCATCTTCACTGCTTCTTCATATTTGCCAAGTTGTGCGTAGCAAATACCGGCATAAGCTTTAGCCAAATTAGCCGCTTTTGTTCCGCTGTACTCATCAGCTACTTTCAAGAAACCTGTGTAGCCGATGCTGTCACCGTTCAAAGCCTGCTCAAAAGCATCCTGCTCAAAGTATTCCTGTCCTTTGAAAAGAGCTGCCTGTGCTTTTTCTTCACGTGGTTCAGCATAGAGGTTTTTGTACATGATAAAACCTGCTACAATAATAATCACAGCAACAACACCGCCAATAATTGCGTTTTTGTACTTGATAAGAAATGCTTCCGATTGTGTCAGTGCATCTTCTACGTTCAGATGTTCATTCTGATTCTTTTGTTCTGCCATTTTATATGATTCTTTTTGTTATTATTCACAGTTTGATATTTCGACTCGCAAAAGTAGTTTTTTTATGTCTACAAACGAAATTTAGAAGCATCTTTTTTTGTTTTACACCCGAAAACCACGAAAATCTTGCTACTTTTGTGAACAAATTAACGTGTATACAATGATACTGAAACGAATATCCATATTAAATTATAAGAATCTGGAAGAGGTGGAGTTGGGATTCTCTGCCAAACTGAATTGTTTTTTCGGACTGAATGGGATGGGGAAGACGAATCTGCTGGATGCAGTGTATTTCTTGTCCTTCTGTAAAAGCTCCGGCAATCCGATTGATTCTCAGAATATTCGTCATGAACAAGACTTCTTTGTCATACAGGGGTTCTATGAAGCGGAGGACGGGACTCCTGAAGAGATTTATTGTGGGATGAAACGTCGTTCGAAGAAACAGTTTAAGCGGAATAAGAAAGAATATAGTCGTTTCTCGGACCACATCGGCTTCCTGCCTTTGGTGATGGTTTCGCCTGCCGATTCAGAATTGATAGCCGGAGGGAGTGATGAACGTCGCCGGTTTATGGATGTAGTGATTTCGCAGTATGATAAAGAATATCTTGAAGCACTGATACGGTATAATAAAGCATTGGTGCAGCGTAATACATTGCTGAAGAGCGAGTTCCCGATAGAGGAGGAGCTGTTTCTTGTATGGGAGGAAATGATGTCTCAAGCCGGCGAAATCGTATTCCGCAAACGTGAAGCGTTTATCCGGGAGTTTATTCCTATTTTCCAATCTTTCTATTCTTTTATCTCTCAGGATAAAGAGACTGTGGAATTGTCTTACGAGTCTCATGCGCGGGATGCTTCTTTGCTGGAAGTGTTGAAGCAGAGCAGGGAGCGGGATAAGATAATGGGGTTCTCTTTGCGGGGAATTCATAAGGATGAGTTAAATATGCTGTTGGGTGAATTCCCGATAAAGAAAGAAGGTTCGCAGGGACAGAATAAAACATATCTGGTGGCATTGAAACTGGCACAGTTTGATTTCTTGAAACGCACGGGCAGAACTGTTCCTTTATTATTATTAGATGATATTTTTGATAAACTGGATGCTTCCCGTGTAGAGCAAATAGTGAAGCTGGTAGCCGGAGACAATTTCGGGCAGATATTTATAACAGATACAAACCGGGGACATCTCGACCGTATTTTGCATAAGGTAGGTAGTGATTATAAAATATTTCGTGTAGAGGAGGGGACAATTCAAGAAATGGGGGCTGACAATGAAGCGTAATGATGCCGAACAAATAGGAAAACTGATTCAACAGTTTCTTCGTCAGGAGAGTTTGGAATCTCCGCTGAACGAGCAAAGACTGTTGGATGCCTGGCCTCAAGTCTTGGGACCGGCGGCGGCTTATACCAGCAATCTTTATATTCGTAATCAGACATTGTATGTGCATCTTACTTCTGCAGCTCTCCGGCAGGAGTTGATGATGGGGCGTGAAGTATTGGTGCGCACACTCAATCAGAGAGTCGGCGCTATGGTTATTACAAACATTATTTTTCGTTGAGGAAAGGGATTCTGTCTATAACCTTTATACCCAGTTCTCGGAGTGTTTCGGTTGCACGGTTGTAATAAAAAGGATTTTCCAGATATTGATTATCGTGTGCGTCTACACCGATGATCGCGGTGCAACCTTCATGGGCAGCTATTTCCCAGAAATCCGGGTAGGGAATGGTGGTAATTCCATAAATGTCATTATACTCTTCATAACCGAGATTATATTCCAATGGTAGGTTTAACCGTGCTGCTGTCCGGCAGATATGTCTGCTGACCAGTTTGCAGTGATGATCGAATTCCGGGTAGGAACGCATGAATAGATCCGGATGGGCAAGGTAGGCAAATAGTCCGCTTTCCATTCCTTCAATAGCACTCTCTTCGTAGAGTTCGAGCATGTCTACCGAATCTGTATTCCGACCGAAATAGGGAAACTTCTCATCTGTATGAAAATGGTGATTTCCAAAGATGATATAATCTAGCTTATATTCTTTGATGATTCCTTTTAACCAGTGTAAATATTCAGGAAAGTATTCACATTCCAATCCTATTTTTATACTGATTTGATGCTTATATTTCTCTTGTAGCGAACGGAGGCTTTCCACATATCCCGGTAGCTCTTCGGGAAGCATCCGGATGTCGGAGATGTAATCGGTGTGGTATTTCCACGGAGTGTGGTCTGAAAAGCCTAATTCTTGATAGCCGCCTTTGATGGCGCTTAAAACAAATTCTTCGTCACTCCCTGTCGCATGATGGCAGCGGGTGGTATGGGTGTGATAATTCGTCTTCATTGATTGTTATAATTATATCCATGCGGACGTCGAATGATTCCGCAGGAACTTCTTCTACTAATTGAAACGGGAAACAAATCCCAGCTTTGTAGGCTGATGGTATGCGCGGCAAGAGGCGGTCGTAGTATCCTTTTCCCCGTCCCAAACGGTTACCTTTTACGTCGAAAGCTACTCCGGGAACAACGATGAAGTCGATGGCTGCATAGTCTGTGAATGCTTCCCCGGTTGGTTCTTCTATGCCATAGACACCACAGATTGACATATTTTCGGGTCCGGTATATATCCGAAGCTCTAAGTCATCGCCTACTACTACGGGGAGCAGGATTTGCTTCTTATCGCTCCATTTCCGGATAAACGCATGTGTATCTACTTCGTCATTTAGCGAATGGTATAGTAGTACGGTATTTGCCGCCCTGAAAGCCGGATGGGCTTCAAGGGCGGTCAGTATGTTAGCTGATTGCAGCTTTCGCATAGTCGAATCCGCGTGTTGGGTCTTCAGTAATGCTATATGCTTGCGCAGTTCTTTTTTTCTTTCCATCTTTTTTGTCCTTTGTCACTTCTTCCTCCTCGACGGCTACCGGAGCTTTTGGGAAAGCTTCTCCTTTTTCAAGTATTTCAATACCTTTAATGACGGTAGCATCTGTCTTGTTGAAATATTGAAGATAAGCTTCCAGTCCAAGCATATTGTAGATGATGTTACCAAAGAGGTTCTTCTCCAATAGTTTGTATGACTTTTGAATGAGGATGTTTCTTCTTTTCACTCCTTTACTGTCGGCAAAACGAACAAACTGTTCTACCAATCCTTGATGACGAAGATAATTCAGTAATTCTTCCTCTGTTTCATATTGGCTAAGTTTCTTCCGGTTGTTGTCAGTGTACTGGAATGTGAATTGAATAGTCAGTCCCCGGTTGATAACAGTAGAAAGATAAGAGGTGACTCCCGTTGTATCTTGCGGTACGAATATATCCGGCATGATACCACCACCACCATAAACAGTACGTCCCAGGCTGGTGTTATAACGTTCGCTCTCATTCTGCTTGATACTGTCGCGTGAGAAGAATTCCCCATGTTCGTAGCGGGTATATAAATCCAGTTCGTAGTTACGGTCTTTACCACTTTCGTATGGGCGTTGGATGCAACGTCCGGAAGGAGTGTAGTAGCGGGCGATTGTCAGGCGGATAGCTGAACCATCACTGAAGTCGATAGGCTGTTGTACGAGTCCCTTACCAAAGGAACGGCGTCCGACAACTGTACCCCGGTCATTATCCTGAATAGCTCCGGTGAAGATTTCACTGGCGGAAGCAGAACCTTCGTCAATCAATACAACGAGTGGCATTTTCTGACAGCTACCTGTACCGTTGGCAAATTCTTCTGCACGTGGATATTTACGGCCTTGAGTATATACGATCAATTTTCCTTCGGGCAGGAACTCATTCACCATGCGGATGGCAGCTTCCATATATCCTCCGGTATTACCGCGGAGGTCAATGATCAGACCTTTGCATTTTTTATGGTTGAGTTGTGCCAGTGCATTCAACAATTCTACATGACTGGTACGACCGAATTTGCTGACTTTTACGTAACCGATGTCATCGTTTAGCATATAAGCTGCATCAACGGTATTTTGAGGAATGTCTCCGCGGGTGATGTTGAAATGCAGTAAGTCTTTTTCTCCCGTTCGTTTGATTCCTAATTTCACTTGTGAACCTTTTGGACCTTTCAGAGTGCGCATAGCCCGTTCGTTAGTTACTTTCTTACCGACAAACAAACTGTCGTCTACGGTAACGATACGGTCGCCCGCCATCAATCCTATCTTTTCAGAAGGGCCACCCTGAACGACTGCATTCACATGAATGGTGTCGTTCTGTATGGTAAACTGGATACCGATTCCGCTAAAGCTACCTTCCAGTTCCGAGTTGACTTCTTCGAGATTTTGGGCAGGGATATAAGTTGAATGTGGGTCTAATTCGGCCAGAATTTGCGGCATAGCTTTTTCCACTAAGTCGGCCATGTTTACGGTGTCGACATATTGATCATCTACAATGCGTAACAATGCGTTTAGCTTATTGGAGGAACCGTTGATAATACCCAAACGGTTGCCGGCAAAATGCTTGGCATAAAATGTACCGATAAGAATCCCGACTACCACGCTGACTGCTATGATGACAGGTGTAAAACGTGAAGAGTTTTTTGTACTCATGTCTATTCCTTTTTTAAAACGTTCGTCTTCTTATTTATTCGGAGAGGAATGGTCATCTAATTCTGTGTAGATAACTTCGATTCCCGCTCGTTTTAATAACTCAATTCCATCTTCCAGGCGATAATGCTCGGAGTAAACTACCCGTTTGATTCCTGCCTGTATGATTAACTTCGCACATTCGATGCAAGGAGAGGCGGTGACGTACATGGTAGCACCGTTGCTACTGTTGTTTGAACGTGCTATTTTGGTAATGGCATTTGCTTCCGCATGCAGAACGTATGGCTTTGTCAGATTGTTTTCATCTTCACACACATTCTCAAAACCGGAAGGCGTTCCGTTATATCCGTCGGAGATAATCATTTTATCCTTAACAATTAAAGCTCCTACTTTACGGCGTTGACAATAGGAATTTTCAGCCCATATACTGGCCATGCGTATATAACGTTTGTCAAGTTCTAATTGTTTCTTTTTAGTGTCCATGTTGTTTACTATTTATTACTTACTACCCGGAAAACCATACGGAAAGTTTGTTTACCGGATGCTGGTTTGTATAAAAGGTATAAGTTGTTACTGTCTCCTTCATAAGATGTGGCAGCATTAAGCCCCTCTATGAAATTTTTGGCGAGTTTGTCGTCACCATAATTACCAGCAGTGGTAACTGTAGTTTTAAAACTGTTGTTCTTGGCGTTGGCACTCCATTTTCCTTCAAAAGTACTGGTTGCAATTACAGTCCCTTTTATATTTCCGTTAATTACATCTCCATCTACTGTGCCATCAAATACGATGTTGTATGTACCATTCTTATTAAGCTCTTTAATACTTGCTTTTTCCTGTTCCTCATTCTCCCAAAAGCCAAACATCTCATGACCTCCATCTACCGTGATATAATTTAGTTTCCAGGTTTTTCCTGTAAAGATAGCAGCTACATCGTCCGAATCATTACATCCTGAAAATAAAGGAAGCAATAAAAGCAATCCTACTATTTGAAATATACTTCTCTTCATATTTTATATCTAATAACTTAATACTTACTTTTTTATTCCATTTCTGATTAATAAGGCATCAATGCTCGGTTCCTGTCCGCGGAAACGTTTATAAAGTATCATCGGATGTTCCGTTCCTCCTTTCGACAGAATATTATTGCGGAATGAGTCTGCAACTTCTTGATTGAATATTCCTTTTTGCTTGAACAATGAAAAAGCGTCGGCATCCAGTACCTCTGCCCATTTATAGCTATAGTATCCGGCAGCATATCCACCAGCAAAGATATGGGAGAACTGTGTACTCATGCAAGCTTCTGGTACAACCGGCAATATTTGTGCATCCTTCCAGGCTTCCTGTTCATAAACTTTCACGTCTCCTTCAAAAGGAGTGTTGCGAGTATACCACGCCATATCAAGTAAACCGAAACTTAGTTGTCGCAGACAAGCATAAGCAACATTGAAATTAGAAGCGTCTACAAGACGTTTTATTAATTCATCCGGTAAAACTTCTCCTGTCTGATAATGACGGGCAAATGTATTGAGGAAATCTTTCTCTATGGCGAAGTTTTCCATAATCTGCGAAGGAAGCTCCACAAAATCCCAATACACATTAGTTCCACTTAAACTTCTGTAAGTGGAATTGGCAAATATACCATGCAGGCTATGTCCGAACTCATGCAAGAATGTTTCTACTTCATTGAATGTTAATAAAGCAGGCTTATTCTCGGTGGCCTTGGTGAAGTTCATCACGACAGATACATGCGGACGACTGTTTTTACCAGTCTTTTTATCTATCCATTGGTCTTTGTAACTCGTCATCCAAGCTCCGGCACGCTTACCTAAACGCGGGTGGAAGTCAGTGTATAAGACAGCTAAGAATTTTCCATCTTTATCAAACACTTCAAAGGCTTCCACTTCTTTATGATAAACCGGAATCTCTGTGTTTTTCCGGAAGGTAATTCCATATAACTTTTCTGCCAGCCCAAACACTCCTTTCTTCACTTGTTCCAATTCGAAGTAAGGACGAAGCATTTCTTCATTGATATTGAATTTTTTGTCTTTCAGTTTGTTTGAGTAATAACTCCAGTCCCAAGGCATTACAACAAAATCATCTCCCTGCTCTTCGCGGGCTAGTTCTTGGATTTCTTTGTATTCCTGTTGTGCGGTAGGGGCATATGCTTCCAGTAGTTGGTTGAACAGCTTGTATACAGCCTCGCTGTTTTCAGCCATTCTTTTCTTTAGCGTATATTCCGCATAATCTTTGTATCCCAATAATTGGGCTATTTTCATGCGTGTATTAGCTATCTTTTTTACAATGTCAATATTGTTAAATTCGTTATCGTGCGTACATTTTGTATTATAAGCCATATACAACTTCTGGCGTAAATCACGATTGTCGGAATATGTCATGAAAGGAACATAGCTTGGAGCATGAAGCGTGAATGCCCATCCTTCTTTTCCTTCGCTCTTAGCTGTTTCGGCAGCTGCTTCTATGATAATTTCGGGTAATCCGGCGAGACTTTCCTTTTTTGTCAACAGCATCTGATAGGCATTTGTCTCTTTCAGGTTGTTTTCACTGAAAGTAAGCGTCAGTTTACTTAATTCGGTAGTCAGACGGCGGTATTCTTCCCGCGCTTCTCCTTCCAAATTGGCACCATGGCGAACAAAACTGTTGTATGCATTTTCCAGTAACTGTTTTTGTTCCTGCGTCAGTTGCAAAGTTTCTTTTTGGTTATACACTTCTTTCACACGTGCGAATAACTTTTCATTCAGTGTGATATTATTGCTGTGTTCACTAAGCAACGGCATAATCTTTTGAGCGAGTTCTTGCAAATCGTCATTCGTTTCTGCGCTCAACATATTGCCGAAGACGGCAACTACTTTATCCAGTAATTCCCCTGACTCTTCGAAAGCTTCTATCGTATTGGTAAAATCAGCCTTTTCCGGATTCTGTATGATAGCCTCTATTTCAGCATTTTGTAGCTTGATTCCTTCGAGGATAGCAGGCTCATAATGTGCAGTTTCAATCCGGTCGAACGGCACGGTTTCGTGCGGCGTATGGTATTGCCCGTAGAAAGGATTCTGGGCATTTGTTATATTGTTCATAGTGCAAACTAGTATCAATGTTATTAATAATCTCTCCATAGAGGTACAAAGCTACTAAAATTGTAGCTTATTCAACGGATAACACGTTGCTTTTTAACAATATATAAAATGAAATGTATAAAAAAACCGCTACGGTTTCCCGCAGCGGTTTTCTATATGGTTCAGGCTTCTAATTAAGCGTTTACTGATGCCATGTGAGCGATCAAGTCAAGAACTTTGTTAGAGTAACCGATTTCGTTGTCATACCAAGATACAACTTTAACGAAAGTATCAGTCAAAGCGATACCTGCTTTAGCGTCGAAGATAGAAGTGCGAGTGTCACCTAAGAAGTCAGAAGAAACTACTGCATCTTCAGTGTAACCCAGAATACCTTTCAATTCGCCTTCAGAAGCTTCTTTCATTGCAGCGCAGATTTCAGCGTAAGTAGCTGGTTTAGCCAAGTTAACTGTCAAGTCAACTACAGATACGTCCAAAGTCGGAACACGCATAGACATACCAGTCAATTTGCCGTTCAATGCAGGGATTACTTTACCTACAGCTTTAGCAGCACCAGTAGAAGAAGGGATGATGTTGCCAGAAGCAGCACGACCACCTCTCCAGTCTTTCATAGAAGGACCGTCAACTGTTTTCTGAGTAGCAGTTGTAGAGTGAACTGTAGTCATCAAACCGTCAAGGATACCGAACTTGTCGTTCAATACTTTAGCGATAGGAGCCAAACAGTTAGTAGTACAAGAAGCGTTAGATACAAATTGAGTACCTTTTACATATGTTTTTTCGTTTACACCGCAAACGAACATTGGAGTGTCATCTTTAGAAGGAGCTGACATTACAACATATTTTGCACCAGCTTCGATGTGAGCCTGAGCTTTGTCTTTGCTCAAGAACAAACCTGTAGATTCAACAACGTATTCTGCACCAACTTCGTTCCATTTCAAGTCAGCCGGATTTCTTTCAGCTGTGATACGGATAGCTTGACCGTTAACGATCAATTTGCTGTTTTCAACATCTGCTTCAATAGTACCGTCAAATTGACCGTGCATTGTGTCATACTTCAGCATGTAAGCCAAGTAATCAACCGGGCAAAGGTCATTGATACCTACGATTTGAATATCGTTTCTTGTCATTGCAGCGCGGAAAACGAAACGTCCGATACGTCCGAATCCATTAATACCTACTTTAATCATTTTGTTTAAACTTTTAAGGGTTTTATAATATTTGTTCAAATATCTCTCTACCTCCGCACTTGTTTTATTTTCAAATGCGGTGCAAAATTACAAAAATGTTTTTATATTCGCACATTAAATTCACATTAAATATTGAAAAAAGATGGGAAAGAGTACATTTTTACAGGACTTTAAGGCGTTTGCTATGAAAGGCAACGTCATAGACATGGCTGTCGGTGTTGTTATTGGTGGTGCGTTTGGAAAAATCGTATCATCATTGGTTGCTAATGTTATTATGCCTCCGATTGGTTTACTGGTTGGCGGTGTGAACTTTACGGATTTGAAATGGGTGATGAAAGCGGCAGAGATCGGTGCTGACGGTAAGGAGGTTGCTCCGGCTGTGACATTGGATTATGGTCAGTTTCTGCAGGCCACCTTTGATTTTCTGATTATCGCTTTTGCTATATTTTTATTTATACGTTTGATTACGAAACTGACAACTAAAAAACAGGCAGAAGTAGCGGCTGCTCCTCCAGTTCCTCCTGCGCCAACGAAGGAAGAAGTTTTGTTGACGGAGATACGTGATTTGCTGAAAGAAAAGAATAGTTGATTCTAATTAAAATAAGGGAGATTCCAGGTGTAAACTTGTGAATCTCCTTCATTTTTCTCTTCATTATTAATATAGATTGCGTACTTTTTTCTACTTTTGCAACTCAATTTATTCAAAATCCAACCATTGATATGCAGGAAAAAATAATAATTCTTGATTTCGGTTCGCAGACAACACAGCTCATAGGCCGTCGTGTACGTGAATTGGATACGTATTGTGAAATTGTTCCTTATAACAAATTTCCTAAAGAAGACCCGACTATTAAAGGGGTCATTCTCTCCGGAAGTCCTTTTTCGGTTTACGATAAAGATGCTTTCAAAGTAGATTTGAGTGAAATTCGTGGTAAATATCCGATATTGGGTATTTGTTATGGTGCACAGTTTATGTCATACACCAATGGCGGAAAAGTGGAACCGGCCGGAACACGTGAGTATGGACGTGCTCATTTGGCTTCTTTCTGCAAAGATAATGTGCTGTTTAAAGGAGTACGTGATGGGTCGCAGGTGTGGATGAGTCATGGAGATACGATTACTGCTATTCCTGCTAGTTTCAAGAAAATAGCTTCAACGGATAAAGTAGAGATTGCAGCTTATCAGATAGAAGGGGAGCAGGTATGGGGTGTTCAGTTTCATCCGGAAGTATTCCATAGCGAAGACGGAACTCAAATCCTGAAGAACTTTGTGGTAGATGTTTGCGGTTGCAAGCAAGACTGGTCACCGGCTTCTTTTATTGAAAGCACGGTTGCCGAACTGAAAGCGCAGTTGGGTGATGATAAGGTCGTTCTCGGTTTGAGTGGTGGAGTCGATTCGTCTGTTGCGGCAGTGCTGCTGAATAAGGCTATCGGCAAGAACTTGACTTGTATCTTTGTAGATCATGGTATGCTGCGTAAGAATGAGTTCAAGAATGTGATGAAGGATTACGAATGTCTCGGTCTGAATGTGATTGGCGTTGATGCCAGCGAAAAGTTCTTTACGGAACTGGCTGGAGTGGCTGAACCGGAAGCTAAACGTAAGATTATAGGTAAGGGTTTCATTGATGTGTTCGATGTAGAAGCTCATAAGATTAAAGATGTGAAATGGTTGGCTCAAGGTACAATCTATCCGGATTGCATTGAGTCATTGTCTATCACGGGTACAGTGATTAAGAGTCATCATAATGTAGGCGGACTTCCTGAAAAGATGAACCTGAAATTGTGTGAGCCACTTCGTTTGTTGTTTAAGGATGAGGTTCGTCGGGTAGGTCGTGAGTTGGGGATGCCGGAACATCTGATTACCCGCCATCCGTTCCCGGGACCGGGGCTGGCAGTGCGTATTCTGGGTGATATTACTCCTGAAAAAGTACGTATTCTACAGGATGCTGATGATATCTTTATTCAGGGATTGCGTGACTGGGGATTGTATGATAAAGTATGGCAGGCAGGAGTTATCTTGTTGCCGGTACAGTCTGTAGGTGTAATGGGAGATGAGCGTACTTATGAAAGAGCGGTTGCTTTGCGTGCTGTGACATCTACAGATGCCATGACAGCCGACTGGGCACATTTACCTTATGAATTTATGGGTAAGGTGTCAAATGATATTATCAATAAGGTAAAAGGAGTGAACCGTGTAACCTATGATATCAGTTCCAAGCCGCCAGCAACTATTGAGTGGGAATAATAACACTTTATCACATAAAAATAGCCTCAATAGGAATTCCTGTTGAGGCTATTTTTATGATGGATAGTTTCTTTTTTTTGATTGGTCAGTGTCCGTATCTACTCTCTAAGCAGCTTCTGTGCGTCCGGAATAAGAATCTCTTTCCGGCGTAACTCTAATAATCCCTTATCTTGTAGTTCGTTGAGCGCTTTCGAAGTATTCAGCCGGGTATCGTCTAGGTAACGGGCAAGATCGTCCATCTTTACTTTGAATATCTTTTCTCCCTGTGTCTTTTCACAATGCAACAGGAAAAAGCGAATGATTTTTTCTGTTAAATCCTGTGTCGGTTCTTCCCATAAGCGGGAGTAAAGATTTTGTGCCCGGTTACTTACGATATTCATATAGTTGAGCCGGAATATTTCATATTTGAACAGATCGCTAAGTACGAATGCTTTGCTGATACTGACAGTATGCGCTTCCGTATGTGCTACATAAGCAGAAGCGTAATGGGTGTTCATGCCAAACAGCGACTGTGGTTCCAGCAGGTAAGGTGCTTCCATCTGTTCGATGACGGTGTATATATTTTCTTTGGAATTTGTGACGATAGAAACCTCGCCTTTTAACAGGAAGCAAAGTTGTTTACACGGACTACCACTCTCAATGATAGTTTCTCCCGCTTTATGCTTGATAAAGTGTAGTTTGACCTTATCCAGAATACTTGTGAAATCTTCATGACAAAGACCTTGAAATAAAGGCAATTGGAGCAAAGTGTCGAACATTGTTTCCATATGTTGTAATCTCTTGTTAATCGTACAAATTTACTCATAATACAACACCACTGTCAATATCTGACCCTTCTTTTTGTTTTTTTTATTGTTTGAATGTATAAAAATAGAGTATATTTGCAGAAAAAAAGGAGGAAATTATGTTTGCAGGCTTCAATTGGCAACAGATGGTTAGTGCGTTTATCGTACTTTTTGCTGTGATAGACATTATCGGCTCTATACCTATTATAATTAACCTGAAAGAAAAGGGGAAAGATGTGAATGCAATGAAAGCTACTGTCATCTCTTTTGCTTTGTTGGTCGGATTTTTCTATGCGGGAGATATGATGCTGAAACTTTTCCATGTAGACATCGAATCGTTTGCAGTTGCCGGTGCGTTTGTTATCTTCCTCATGTCTTTGGAGATGATTCTAGATATTGAGATTTTCAAAAACCAAGGTCCTATCAAGGAAGCTACTTTGGTGCCGCTTGTCTTTCCTTTGTTGGCGGGTGCCGGAGCTTTCACAACTTTGCTTTCTCTTCGGGCGGAATATGCCAGTATCAATATCATTATAGCTTTAGTATTGAACATGATTTGGGTTTACTTTGTAGTGAGTATGACTGGTCGTGTAGAGCGTTTCCTGGGAAAAGGAGGTATCTATATTATTCGTAAGTTCTTTGGTATTATCTTATTGGCTATTTCTGTAAGGTTGTTTACGGCCAATATAACGTTATTGATTGAAGCGTTGCATCGGTCTTGATCAGGCTTAATCCTTCTTGTTAAATTGAAAACTATTGTATCGGTTGTGCCAATACGATGGCACAAGTGTGTCAATACGGGTGACACGGGTTGGCATTTATAACGTTTCTTTTTTTTCTGTTTTATCTTCTTCTGTTGCTGTTGTTTCTTCTTCTATATTTTCTTCCTCTTCCGTTTCATCTGCAAAAGGTTCCGGCCGTTGCGGTCCGTGATTTACGAAAACGAAAGCGCAGAACGTTCCCATAATTCCTCCGCTAAGATGTCCTTCCCATGACATATTGGTAGGGGAGAAATAAGGAAACATATGCCATATAATTCCTCCATATAAAAAGGTAACAAGTAGAGAAATGGCAATGAGTGGCACATATTTGCGGAGAATGCCACTGAAAAAGAGGAAGAAAGCAAGACCATAGATCAGTCCGCTGGCACCGATGTGCCATCCCGGTTTTCCGATCAGAAAAGTAAGTAGTCCGCTTCCCAGCCAAATGAGAATAAAAATTTTATCGGCTATTCCTCGGTAAAAGTAAAAAAGACACCATGACAAGAAGAATAAAGGGATTGTATTTGCCAATAAATGACTGAATCCACTGTGTATCAGCGGATGGGTTAAAATGCCGGTCAGTCCCCGCTTCTCCATAGGATATACCCCCAAGCGAGAGAAGTCCCAGTCCATCCCAACTTCCATAATCTTGAGTATATAGAGAATAAAAATAAGAAACAAAGGCTTTGCTGCAGCCAGCATGATACGCTGAATATCTTGCTTCATGACATTCTTTTCTTTAGATATTTTACGCAATACTACGAATATTTGCACAAAATCTGAAAATAAAAAGCCTTTTTATTTTTGTTTTTATCTATAATTTGTACATTTGGGCGTTATACCCGTTGTATATGCTGTTACAGCCAATATATGCGGTATGTAACAATAAATAGATATACGATATAATGACCAATAATTAACCTTTAATAATGCACAACTATGAGTTATTTACGATTTGACAAGACCCTCATGACGAATCTGGAAGAATCTCTTCAAAGGGAAATCCTCCGGACGAACAAAGCAGGAGCTTATCATTGTACGACGATTGTTGATTGTAACACACGCAAATATCATGGCCTGTTGGTGATCCCAGTTCCCAATCTCGACGATGAAAATCATGTGCTGCTATCTTCTCTTGATGAAACGGTAATTCAACACGGTGCGGAGTTTAACTTGGGATTGCACAAATATCAGGGAAATAACTTTAGTCCTAACGGACACAAGTATATCCGCGAGTTTGACTGTGAGCATATCCCGGCAACAACTTACCGTGTCGGAGGTGTAATCCTCCGCAAAGAAAAAATCTTTGTACATCATGAAAATAGAATCCTGATTCGTTATACTTTACTTGATGCGCACTCGGCTACAACCTTGCGCTTCCGCCCGTTCCTCGCTTTCAGAAGTGTACGTGAGTACACTCATGAAAACCCGCAGGCAAGCCGCGAGTATCAACTGGTGGAAAATGGTATAAAAACCTGTATGTATCCCGGCTATCCGGAACTTTATATGCAGTTGAATAAAAAGTGTGAGTTTCATTTCATGCCCGACTGGTATCGGGGGATTGAATACCCGAAAGAACAGGAACGTGGGTATGACTTCAATGAAGACCTTTATGTTCCCGGCTATTTTGAAGTGGATATAAAGAAAGGAGAGAGTATTGTATTCTCTGCCGGAACTTCAGAAGTAACTCCTCGTAGACTGAAACAAACATTTGAGGCTGAAGTAGCTGATCGTACGCCACGTGATAGCTTTTACCACTGTCTGAAAAATTCCGCTCATCAGTTCCATAACCAACAGGAAGACGAACATTATATTCTTGCCGGTTATCCGTGGTTTAAATGCCGTGCACGTGATATGTTTATTGCCTTACCTGGACTGACGCTTGCGCTTGATGAGATCGACCAGTTTGAGGATGTGATGAAAACGGCGGAAAAGGCGATTCGTAATTTTATTAATGAAGAACCTGTCGGATACAAGATTTATGAAATGGAGCATCCTGACGTTTTGCTTTGGGCTGTCTGGGCTATGCAGCAATATGCCAAAGAGACTTCCCGCGAACAATGCCGTCAGAAATATGGAGAGCTTTTGAAAGATATTATGGAGTTTATCCGTCAGCGAAGACATGAGAATCTCTTCTTGCATGACAACGGATTACTTTTTGCCAATGGTACGGACAAGGCGATTACGTGGATGAACTCTACTGTGAACGGGCATCCGGTGATTCCTCGTACAGGATATATTGTTGAATTTAATGCGTTATGGTATAATGCGCTGCGTTTCATCGCTGATTTGGTGCGTGAAGGTGGTAATGTGTTCTTGGCAGATGAACTTGACGCACAGGCAGAAGTGACAGGAAAATCTTTTGTCGAGGTATTCCGTAATGAATATGGTTATTTGCTTGATTACGTAGACGGTAATATGATGGACTGGAGTGTACGTCCTAATATGATATTTACCGTAGCGTTTGATTATTCTCCTTTGGATCGTGCACAAAAGAAACAGGTGCTAGATATTGTAACCAAGGAGCTGCTCACTCCGAAAGGAATTCGTTCATTGAGTCCGAAGAGTGGTGGATATAATCCGAACTATGTAGGTCCGCAGATACAACGGGATTATGCTTATCATCAAGGAACCGCTTGGCCTTGGTTGATGGGATTCTATCTGGAAGCTTATCTTCGGATTTATAAGATGAGCGGGTTGTCATTCGTTGAACGTCAGCTGATTAGTTATGATGATGAGATGACAAACCACTGCGTTGGTTCCATTCCCGAGTTGTTTGATGGGAATCCGCCTTTCAAAGGACGTGGCGCAGTATCGTTCGCGATGAATGTAGCCGAAATACTGCGTGTCTTAAAGCTACTGTCTAAGTATTATTAAAAAAGGAGGAACGAAGATGAAAGTTTTAATGTTTGGATGGGAATTCCCTCCCAAAATATATGGTGGTCTTGCGGTTGCTTCTTATGGAATAACTAAAGGATTGAGTCTGCAGGGTGATATGGAAACGATTTTCTGTATGCCTAAACCTTGCGGCGAAGAAGAAAAGTTCTTGAAAATAATCGGTATGAATCAAGTACCCATCGTGTGGCGTGATGTCCACTATGACTACTTGAAATCCCGTTTGTTGGAAATGACACCGGAAGAATATTATTCTTTCCGCGATCATATCTATGCCGATTTTTCTTATATGCATGTGAATGATTTAGGATGTATGGAATTTGCAGGTGGTTATCCCGGGAATTTGCACGAAGAAATTAATAATTTCTCGATCATTGCCGGAGTAGTAGCCCGTCAGCAGGAGTTTGATATCATTCATGCGCACGATTGGCTGACTTACCCTGCCGGAGTACATGCTAAAATGGTTAGCGGAAAGCCGCTTTGCATCCATGTGCACGCTACGGATTTTGACCGTTCTCGTGGCAAAGTCAATCCTACTGTTTATTCGATTGAGAAGAATGGTATGGATCATGCCGATTGTATCATGTGCGTATCCGAGCTTACCCGTCGCACTGTTATTAACGAGTATCATCAGGACCCCAGAAAGGTATTTGCAATGCATAATGCTGTTTATCCATTGTCGCAGGAACTGCTGGATATTCCGCGTCCCGATCACTCAAAAGAAAAGGTGGTCACTTTCCTCGGACGTATTACGATGCAGAAAGGGCCGGAATATTTTGTAGAAGCTGCTGCGCTTGTATTGCAGCGCACTCGTAATATTCGTTTTGTAATGGCGGGGTCGGGTGATATGTTGAATGCCATGATTAACTTGGTTGCTGAACGTGGTATTGCCGATCGATTCCACTTCCCGGGCTTCATGAAAGGCAGGCAGGTATATGAGGTTTATAAGAACAGTGATGTATTTGTCATGCCGTCTGTCTCTGAACCTTTCGGTATCGCTCCGCTGGAAGCTATGCAGTGTGGAACACCTTCCATCATTTCTAAGCAGTCTGGATGTGGCGAGATTCTTGATAAGGTGATAAAAACTGACTACTGGGATATTCATGCAATGGCTGACGCTATCCATTCTCTGTGTACCAATCCGTCTCTTTTCGAATATCTCAAAGAAGAGGGAAAGAAGGAAGTGGATGGGATTACGTGGGAAAAAGTCGGCTTGAGAATCCGTGCTCTCTACGAGTCTGTGTTAAGAAACTATGGTAAATAACAAAACAATAAATAAAAATGAGAACTATCTGTCTTTATTTTGAAATACATCAAATTATCCATTTGAAACGTTATCGTTTCTTCGATATTGGTAATGACCATTATTATTATGATGATTATGCCAACGAAACGGGTATGAATGAGGTTGCTGAACGTTCGTATATTCCTGCTCTCAATACGTTGATTGAGATGGCGAAAAACTCGGGTGGTGCTTTTAAAGTAGCGCTTTCTATCTCGGGAGTAGCCTTGGAACAATTGGAAATTCATGCTCCGGCAGTCATTGATTTATTGCATCAGTTAAATGAAACTGGTTGTTGTGAGTTCTTATGTGAACCTTATTCACATGGTTTGTCTTCACTGGCTAACGAGGATTGCTTCCGTGAAGAAGTAATTCGTCAACGTGATAAGATGAAACAGATGTTTGGCAAAGAACCGAAAGTGTTCCGCAATTCTAGTCTGATTTATTCTGATGAGATAGGTGGATTGGTAGCTTCTATGGGCTTTAAGGGGATGTTGACGGAAGGTGCTAAACATGTGTTGGGATGGAAGAGCCCGCATTATGTTTATCACTGTAATCAAGCTCCAAGCCTTAAGCTCTTGTTACGGGATTTTAAACTCTCTGACGACATCAGTTTGCGTTTTTCTAATTCGGAGTGGGCGGAATATCCTTTGTTTGCTGATAAATATATCAATTGGATTGATGCATTACCACAAGAAGAACAAGTCATCAATATCTTTATGGAATTGAGTGCACTTGGTATGGCTCAACCGTTATCTTCTAATATTCTTGAATTCATGAAGGCACTGCCCGAATGTGCAAAAGCTAAGGGAATCACGTTCTCTACGCCGACGGAAATCGTAACGAAGCTGAAATCAGTGTCGCAGCTTGATGTTGCATATCCGATGTCATGGGTGGATGAAGAAAGAGATACTAGTTGTTGGCTGGGTAATGTCATGCAACGTGAGGCTTTCAATAAACTGTATAGTGTAGCAGAACGTGTTCATTTATGTGATGACCGTCGTATTAAGCAGGATTGGGATTACTTGCAGGCCAGCAATAACTTCCGTTTTATGACAACGAAGAACAATGGTATGTGGTTGAACCGTGGTATCTATGATTCTCCTTATGATGCTTTCACCAACTATATGAATATTTTGGGTGACTTTATCAAACGGGTAGATGCATTATATCCTGCCGATGTAGACAGTGAAGAACTAAATTCTTTGTTGACTACCATTAAGAATCAGGGGGATGAGATTACTGAATTGGAAAAGATATTGGCTAAATTACAGGCAAAAGTAGAAGCGGCAAAGAAAACGGCAGTTAAAAAGGCCACTAATGCTAAAGAGCCGGTAGTGAAAGAGGCCCCTGCTACTAAATCAAAACCTACTGCAAAGAAAGCTGAAGTAAAGAAAGCAACAGCCGAGCCGAAGAAGGCTACGGGGAAAGCTAAGAAGGCTGCTGTTAAGTAAGAAGTATAAGAATTTATTATATGGAACCGTGAGTGAGATAACATCAAACTCACGGTTTTTATTATGGATTAAGTTAAGATCTTTGTAGGAGAATATACTTTTGTAAGATAGTAATGCTATCTAATAGAAATAGTGACGCTATATGGTGACGATACCGTTAATATCCTAAGCATATACCGCTATAAATATATTATAAAACAATAGCGCAAGTTACATTGAGTAATCTGCGCTATTGTTTTATAATATTTCAACTATTTCTTATTTTGATTTTGTTCCAAAGTTTGTAGAAATAACTTCAAGTTTTAATTTGTATTTATCTTGTTGTTCTTTATCTAAAGAAGCATTTGTGGCATTTGTACCTCCTTTTAATCGTACATAACCAGGTTTTAGGTCATGTTGTATGCTAATAACATTGCTCGAAGAACCATAATAGCTGTTGCTTGAAGAAGAATCTGTAGTAACAAGTACTGGAATAAGTATAAATTTATTCCAATCGCTTAATCTTTCCCAATCTACGATATTATCAACAGTCTCTTCTTTGACATTTCCTTCTGCGTCAGTTATTTGGAGAGTTATCGTTCCACCATTCTTGAGTTTCTTTTCTGCTTCTTCTCTTTCTCCATCTGCTAAACAGTCATTAATCATTTGAGTAATGTTGTTGAATGTATATTGAGTAAAGCTAGTAGTAGTGGGATTAAATAGAGATGAAGTTATACCATCACTAAGCTGATTATCTTTAAAGAAACTATCTTTATATTTTTTACGTATTAATAAAACATTACGAGGAGTAGACATACCAAACTTCTTGTCACTAGTTTCATTGTAGATAGGAATTCCTAATTTAACAGCATTCAAAGTATCTCCTTGGAGCTTTTCAGCTATTTGACTGATAGGGAGAGTTATTTGAGTGAAAATTCCTGCAGGACTTTTTAAGTAAGTCCATTTGGGCTCATTTATACATTCTTGAATTTTTTCTGTATCGTTTTCCAATCGATTGGCTTGGATGACTTCACGGGTAGATGTGAATGATCGTCCGTTGTATATTACAGAGTCTTTTCCTGCAGATGTGTGTCGTAGGCCACCTGTTATGCTGTCTCTGGCATGCTCCAAGAATGCTACATCCATTTGTACGGAATTTACGTAGAGGATAGTACCGTCTCCATAGTCGCTTTTTACGTACAATCCGGGGAATATACTTTGAAATTTTTTATATAGGTTTTCCGTGCGTCCTTCTTTTAAAAGTTTCAGTCCCAAATCCTGTGTTTTAGTCTGATCCAATGTAATTTTAATATAAGGAACGTAAGTTGAAAGATTACGTATGGAATCACTAATAGACAAATCAACTGCTGTATAAGATTTATTGCCTAATAAACTTGTCGTACTATCATAATATCTTGTAGGGTCGATATTGGTATAATAAGCATCTGGGTCTTCATTCCAATACTTGTCGCCTTCTTTCTTATCTAATACATACATACTTAGTCGGCAAGCTGTTAATGAATCTCCAAAATAACTGTCATACCAAAGATAAATATTGATTTGGCAGTTGCCAATAGGATTTCCGTTCTCGTCTTTAATGATGGTGTAGTTACCAGATACACCTTCTGCCAAGTTTTCAAAATTTGTCATCATCTTTCCAGTACCACTTTCGGTAGTTCCAGAAAAAGCTTCTGGGAAAGTCATTCCTTCAGGACAATTAAGTTGTGCCAAGAAACCTGCCTGATAAGTTCCGAATGTTTCATCTGTAAACTTACCTACATAACCAACATTGGTCATTGCATATATCTTACCGGCATGAACGGATTCTGTAGTCACATCAAATGTAGATAGCTTTCCATTGATATTCTGGTCGCTTCCCGGAAACATTCCCAATCCCAGTCCGGCAGTGTTGTCATCACAACCCCAAAAGGCGATTGCCAGTAAAGCTATTAAGGCGTATTTTGCTTTCATGATCGTCGTATCTTGATTTTTTTATTCTTCTTCGTTTGCAGTAGCATCCCATACCTGATCGTAGAACTCGTTACAAGCATCTGCATAGTTTTCCGGTTGCTGGTAGTCAAGTACCAATTTGCCAGATTGGCGGGCATATTCAATAATAGACTCGTCTACTTTTTCGCTGTTTTGTATGACTCCATCCGAATAGTCAACGGCGAGTTTGCAAAGAGTAGCATAGTCTACCGGTTCTTTCAAGTCACCTAAATCTTTTTTGGAAATGCCTTTCAGCATCAGTTTGGCTGCGAAATCGTCGCTAAGTGTATTCTTGAAGTCATCTTCATAAACAGAGAATACCACTTTGGCATCGCGGAAAGAAGGTTCGTCTTTATAGGCTTTCTTAATATAAAGAGGAGCTAAAGCTGTCATCCAGCCATGACAATGAATGACATCAGGACACCAGCGAAGTTTTTTCACTGTTTCCAATACACCGCGCGCATAGAAAATGGCACGGCTATCGTTATCATCATATTCCACACCATTTTCATCCGATGTTTGCATACGATTCTGGAAATAATCATCATTATCGATGAAATATACCTGCATGCGTGCGGATTGGATAGAAGCAACTTTTATAATCAAGGGGTGGTCAGTATCATCAATGATCAGGTTCATACCAGAGAGGCGGATCACTTCGTGCAGCTGGTTTCTGCGCTCATTGATATTTCCCCATTTAGGCATAAAGGTTCTGATTTCACGGCCTTTTTCTTGTATCGCCTGTGGAAGGTTTCTACCTATATTGGCCATTTCGGATTCTGAAACGTAAGGTGTAATCTCTTGAGTAATAAATAAAACTTTATTTGCCTTTGTCATAATAACAATAGTTCACTATAATATTCTGCAAAGATACGAAAAAAAAGACACATTAAATAAGATATTCTTTCTTTATGTGGCAAATATTAGTTTATTTTGCAGAGTTTTTGCAAACGAGTAAAACATAAACCAATTGACGAAAATGAAAGTAGTGCACACTATCAAGGACTTACAGGCAGAATTGACTGTCTTGAGAGCCCAAGGTAAAAAGGTGGGACTGGTTCCTACAATGGGTGCTTTACATGCGGGACATGCATCTCTGGTAAAGCGCAGCGTAAGTGAGAATGGTGTAACTGTTGTGAGTGTTTTTGTGAATCCCACACAGTTTAACGATAAAAACGATTTGGAGAAATATCCGCGTACGTTGGATGCAGATTGCCGTTTGTTGGAAGAATGCGGAGCGGATTTCGCTTTTGCTCCTTCGGTAAGCGAAATGTATCCGGAACCGGATACCCGTCAATTTAGCTATTCACCATTGGATACGGTGATGGAAGGTGCTTTCCGTCCGGGTCATTTTAACGGTGTTTGCCAGATTGTCAGCAAACTGTTTGATGCCGTACAGCCGGACCGTGCATATTTCGGAGAGAAGGATTTTCAGCAGTTAGCAATTATTCGTGAGATGGTTCGACAATTGAAATATAACCTTGAAATTGTAGGTTGTTCAATTGTGCGTGAGGAAGATGGACTGGCATTGAGTAGCCGGAATAAACGTTTATCTGCGGAAGAACGTGAAAATGCTTTAAATATTTCCCGGACCTTATTTAAAAGTCGTAACTTTGCAGCCACTCACACAGTGAGCGAAACGCAAAAGATGGTAGAAGATGCGATTGAAGCTGCTCCGGGGTTGCTCATGGAGTATTTTGAGATCGTAGACGGAAACACATTGCAGAAAATTAGTAATTGGGAGGATACTTCCTATGCAGTAGGATGCATCACTGTATTCTGTGGAGAAGTCCGACTGATTGATAACATTAAATATAAAGAATAACTAAAAAGACGAAACCTTATGATGATTGAAGTGTTGAAGTCGAAAATTCATTGTGCACGTGTCACAGAGGCAAATCTGAACTACATGGGTAGTATCACGATTGATGAAGATCTGCTGGACGCTGCAAACATGATTCCGGGAGAGAAAGTGTATATTGCTGATAATAACAACGGCGAACGCTTTGAAACCTACATTATCAAAGGTGAGCGCGGTTCAGGTAAAATTTGTCTGAACGGTGCTGCTGCACGCAAGGTGCAACCGGATGATATTGTTATAATCATGTCTTATGCATTGATGGATTTTGAGGAAGCCAAGTCGTTCAAACCGGCTGTAATCTTCCCCGATCCTGCGACGAACAAAGTGGTAAAGTAGAGAAAGTATCTTTGATATTTGAAATAAGAAAAGCCCCGTCTACAAAATGTAAACGGGGCTTTTCTTATTTTATTTTTATACCGGGGATGAGCGATGTTTCAGCCGTATGTGAGTTGGCTTTAGCTACCTGTTGGTCAACTTCCGAACACATATCGGATGTGTTTATTTCATGTGCTAGAGAAGTTCATCCCGGGGGGTAGCAAACGGCAATTACTTGCCGGCGTTTGCCTTCAATTGCTCATTCATGGCGGCAGCGGCTTTGCGACCATCACCCATCGCCAGAATAACAGTGGCCCCACCGCGGACGATGTCACCGCCTGCATAAATCATAGGGATGGAAGATTCCATGTTGTCATCTACAGTGATAGTTCCTTTTCGTCCTAGTTCCAGTCCTTTGATAGAGCTCGGAACAATTGGGTTAGGGGATACTCCGACACTGACTATTGCCAAGTCGATATCAATTGTTTCTGTTGCTCCCGGGATGGCTATAGGACTACGACGTCCGGAAGCATCCGGTTCGCCTAACTCCATCTTTTGCAAAATAACCTGTTTTACGCAACCTTGTTCGTCAGCAATATACTCGATCGGATTATGTAGTGTGAGGAATTCAACTCCTTCTTCTTTGGCATGTTTTACTTCTTCGATACGTGCAGGCATTTCCTCTTCCGAACGACGATAGATAATCATAGCACGCTCTGCACCAAGACGTTTGGCAGTACGAACAGAGTCCATCGCTGTATTACCACCACCGATTACTGCCACGTTTTTACCGAAAGCTACCGGAGTGTCCGAATCTTCACTGGCAGCGTCCATCAGATTAACGCGAGTGAGGTATTCGTTGGACGACATGATATTGATAGAATTCTCTCCCGGGATATTCATAAAGTTAGGCAGTCCGGCGCCGGAAGCCACGAATATTCCTTTGAAACCTTCAGCTTTCAAATCCTCTACGCCGATCGTTTTTCCTACGATACAGTCTTTGATGAAGTTGACACCCATTTTGCTCAGGTTGTCAATTTCTACGTCTACAATCTTGTTTGGCAAACGGAATTCGGGAATACCGTATTTTAATACACCGCCAATCTCATGCAGTGCTTCGAATACAGTTACATCATATCCATATTTAGCCATATCACCGGCAAATGCCAACCCTGCAGGTCCCGAACCGATTACAGCTATTTTGATACCGTTCTTCTCTGCAATGACAGGTACGGAGATTTGCCCGCTTTCACGTTCGTAATCAGCGGCAAAACGTTCCAGATAACCGATAGCGACGGGCTTTTCATTCATTTTCAAATGAATACATTTTGATTCGCACTGTTTTTCCTGTGGGCACACACGACCACAAACAGCTGGAAGTGCGCTTGTTTCTTTCAGTGTTTTGGCAGCCTCAAGAAACTCTCCGCGTTCGATATTCTTAATGAAGCGGGGAATATCAATACCTACCGGACAGCCTTCCATACATCCCGGATTAGCACAGTCAAGACAACGTTTAGCTTCTGTAACAGCCTGTTCGGCTGTTAATCCTTGATTGACTTCCTCTTTACGGCTGTGTGAACGATATTCAGCGTCAAGCTCATTCATTTCTACACGGGGAATGGCTGTACGTTCTTTCGGTTTCATTGATTTGCGTAATTCCTGTCTCCAGGCTGCATTACGGCTTTTTTCGTCGATTTCTTTGGTTGCTTCACATTCTGGTTGAAGTTTATGCATTTCTTCGCGCTCAATATTTTTGAACGCGCCCATACGTTTCAGCATTTCATCAAAATTCACTTGGTGACCGTCGAATTCAGGACCGTCTACACAAACGAATTTAGTCTTTCCTCCCACAGTGATACGGCAAGCACCACACATTCCTGTTCCATCTACCATGATGGTGTTCAATGAAACATCAGTCGGAATTTCATATTTCTTTGTCAGCAAGCAAACGAATTTCATCATGATGGCAGGACCGATAGCGAAGCATTTGTCCACTTTCTCACGTTTGATAACTTCTTCTACGCCTTCCGTTACCAGACCTTTACGACCGTAAGAACCGTCATCAGTCATGATAATTACTTCGTCAGAGCTTTCACGCATTTCTTTTTCCAAAATAATCAGGTCTTTGTTACGTCCGGCCAATACAGTGATAACACGGTTGCCGGCTGCTTTCAAAGCCTGTACGATAGGAAGCATCGGAGCTACGCCTACACCACCACCGGCGCAGACTACTGTTCCGAATTTCTCTATGTGGGTAGCTTGTCCAAGTGGGCCTACTACATCGGTAATATAATCGCCTTCATTCAGTTCACAGAGACGGGTAGAAGAAAGCCCGACTTCTTGCACTACCAAAGTAATGGTGCCTTTTTTGAGGTCAGAACCTGCGATAGTCAAAGGCATACGTTCTCCTTTTTCACCAACACGCACGATGACAAAGTGTCCGGCTTTACGGGATTTAGCAATCAAAGGAGCTTCAATTTCAAATTTGAATACTTTTTCAGAAAAGCGTTCCTTGCTAATGATTTTGTTCATTATCTAATTAATTTGTTGTTTTTATTACGTAACTGCTACCAGAATGATATAAATATTGGCAAAGATACAGCTAATTTGCGAAATATAAAAGAAAAGCCACTCTTTTGATGAGTGGCTCTCTGTATCTGGATAATTTTCTTAGTCTATGATGTCGAAGCCGCAGTACGGAACTAATGCTTTCGGAATTCTGATACCTTCCGGAGTTTGATTGTTTTCGAGCAAGGCAGCAACAATACGTGGCAATGCTAATGCTGAACCGTTCAGTGTGTGGCAGAGTTCGGTTTTCTTTTCTGCATTACGGTAACGACATTTCAGGCGGTTGGCTTGGTAAGTGTCGAAATTGGATACAGAACTTACTTCCAACCAGCGTTTCTGTGCTTCTGAATATACTTCGAAGTCGAAGCAAAGAGCAGCGGTGAAACTCATATCTCCACCGCAAAGACGGAGGATACGATAGGGGAGTTCCAGTTTCTGCAAAAGTCCTTCTACATGGTCAAGCATTTCCTGGTGAGATTGTTTGGAGTGTTCCGGCTTGTCGATACGAACTAGTTCCACTTTGGAGAATTCGTGCAGGCGATTCAGACCACGCACATCTTTACCATAAGAACCTGCTTCGCGACGGAAACATTGTGTATAAGCACAATTCATTATAGGTAATTGTTTCTCTTCCAGAATGACATCACGGTAGATGTTAGTAACGGGAACTTCCGCTGTCGGGATCAGGTATAAATCATCTACTTCGCAATGATACATCTGTCCTTCTTTGTCCGGAAGCTGTCCAGTGCCATAGCCGGAAGCAGCGTTGACTACTGTCGGCGGCATGATTTCGGTATATCCGGATTTGCGTGCTTCATCCAGGAAGAAGTTGATAAGGGCGCGTTGAAGTTGTGCGCCTTTACCTTTGTATACAGGGAAACCCGCACCTGTGATTTTTACGCCCAGGTCGAAGTCTATTAAATCATATTTTTTTGCCAGTTCCCAGTGGGGGAGTGCATCTTTAGGAAGTTCGGTTTCCATACCTCCCATTTTCTCTACGACGTTATCTTCGGCACCTACGCCTTCCGGTACGCTGTCATAAGGAATGTTGGGGATGGTATAAAGTATATTCTGCATATCAGTTGCAGCCTGTGTCATAGCAGCGTCCAGTTCTTTGTTACCTTCTTTTAGTTCGGCAACGCGTGCACGTGCAGTTTCAGCTTCCTCTTTTTTGCCTTCTTTCATCAGTTGACCGATGGTGCGCGAAAGTGAGTTAACCTCTGCCAGGTTTTTATCTAATTCATTTTGTGTGCTACGTCTCTTGTTGTTAAGAGCGATCACCTGATCGATCGTTTCCTTTGCATTCTTGAAATGCTTCTTTTCCAGTCCGCGGAGTACCGCCTCTGTGTTCTCTGTAATTTGTTTAATGGTAAGCATATCTATACTTTTTATGAACTTTCTTATTTTAAGGTTACAAAGATAAGGAAAAAAGGAATAATCAAGCAAATATCTGGGTTATATATAATACATATCTGAGTTATATATTGGGATATAAAAAGAAAGGAGATGCAATCCTGTGGATCGCATCTCCTTGTCTTGAATATTTTCAGTTTGGATAATTATGCTTCTGTTGCAGGAACGATAGAAACATATCTTCTATCTTCTTTACCTACTTTGAAACTAACTGTTCCGTCTACTAAAGCGAAAAGAGTGTGGTCTTTACCCATTCCGATGTTTTCACCCGGGTGGAATTCAGTACCTCTTTGACGAACGATGATGTTACCTGCTTTGCAAGCTTCGCCACCAAATATCTTAACGCCTAATCTCTTGCTCTGTGATTCGCGGCCGTTCTTAGAACTACCGACACCTTTCTTATGTGCCATTTCTTCTTACTTTTTAATTGATTAAGCTACTACTTCTGTAATTGTTAATTCAGTGAACTGTTGACGGTGACCGTTCAGTTTTCTGTATCCTTTTCTTCTTTTCTTGTGGAAAACAAGAACTTTGTCGCCTTTAACCAAGTTTGAAACAACCTGGCAAACAACTTTAGCGCCTTCTACGGTAGGAGCGCCTACTGTAACGTTTCCGTCTTTGTCTACCAAAAGAACTTTTTCAAATTCTACTGTTGAACCGTTTTCTGCACCTTCGATGTGGTGAACGAACAACTTTTGACCAGCTTCTGCCTTAAACTGCTGACCGTTAATTTCTACAATTGCGTACATCTTATATATTAATGTATAAGTTAGCTCCGGCGGGTGGTCTTTAATCACTTAAAGAACTCTTTATCGAACCCGTTGCGGAATAATCGGGCACAAAAGTACTATTTTTATTTGTTCCCGACAAATATTTCTTTTGTTTTTTGCAAGAGATAAAATGATTACAGCAAATAAATGAGCATTTTAACTCTCATTGTAGTCTATTGAACCAACTCTCCCAAATTCTGCATAATGATTTTGTGTGGATAAATGCGAAGCTCCTCGGCTGTTGTCATTCCGTTCAATACGCCTGCAAAATCTACTCCCGCATTCCGGGCTGTTTCAGCATCTACGGTGCTATCTCCAATATACAATGTTTCTTCGGGCGTACTTCCGAGATGTGCCAGGGCAAATAGTACCCCTTCCGGTGAAGGTTTTGGCGCTTTTACATCTTCTCCTCCCACTACGATGTCGAGAAAATCCTTTGGCAGATATTCTTCCAGATAACTCAATATCCGGAAACGATACTTGGTAGAGATAATTCCGACGCGGGCACCCCGTTTCTTCAATTCTTTCAGTGTAGATAATGTATCGGGGAAAAGACGGGTATTTGCATTCATGTGTACATCAGCTTCCAGTCTGTATTCTTGCCGGAAAGATTCTAACTGTTTCGGGTCGGTAATTCCGGTGAGGATACTGAATGATTCTTCCAGTGTTTTGCCGATCGTACGTTTGATAGCTTCATCGGTAACGGTTAAATACTGATGCCGGGTAAGCACAATTCTGAAACACTTAACGATACCACGCGACGAATCGGCTAATGTATAGTCGAAATCGAATAAATAGGTTTTGTAGTTCATTGGGGAAAACTTTTCCGCAAAAGTACTAAATACTTTTCTTATTTCACAGGTTCTACTGTGTATCCTTGGCTTTTTAGTAACTTTAATAATCCTTTTTCTCCGGGGAGGTGCAGGGCGCCTACCGCAACAAAAGTCGGAGCGGTTTTCATAATAGCCGGTAGTTTTTCAGCCCATGCTTTATTACGGTTGTAAATCATGGCATCTTCTTCGCTGGGAAGTGCGTCGCATTGATTGCCTTTGCGCTCTTCGCTGATTTTGAACATAGTGTTCAAATCCTGTTTCATGTAAGCGTTCGTGAGCTTTTTCAGGTTTTCTACTTCAGCTTCTATATTATTAAGAGTGCACATGAGTAGCTGCGCTTGTCGTTGTAGTGAACTACTGTTGAAAAGCAGGTTGAATTGGAATTCGGCAGTTTCCAGTCCGTCCACTTTTTTCCCGTTTTGAGTGGCTTGGCTTTGAAAGAACGTATCGAGTTGCTCTTGCGGGTTAAACTTTCCTACGTGTTTTACGTAAGCCATCACTACTACATTATTCAACAGGAAGGCAGGTTTTAGCTTCGGAGCCATATTTAAGTCTACCATCAGGTTTTCTTTGCAGAATTTGTTAGCAGTTTCAAAGTCTTCCGGAGAAAGGAGAGAGGTTAGTGTGGTATCACTTTCGATCATCATTGCTTTTTGCATCTTTCCCATTGTGGCAGGCGACTGCATTTCAGACATTTTCAGCTCTCCATACACCTGTTGCGTTTCATTCATCGCTTTGGGAAGTCCGGCAATGCTGTCCATGATGCTGAAGGGTGCCAGGTGATGAGTGCCTATGATGTAGGAAGGTTGGGTCAGTCCGTTACCGGACACTTTCCATAAAAGTTGTGCATTGGCACTGAATGCCACACAGATAAATATAACTGCTCCGATGAATGATTTCATAATTTTATGTCATTAGAAGTTGATAATTAACGTATTCTGCCTCCGCTTATCCAGTGTTTGGCATAATAACTCTCGTTCAAGTTGCTGACGATAACTCCTTTACTGGTACTGGAATGAATGAACTTTCCGTTTTTCAGATAAATACCCACATGAGCTACTTTCTTTTTTGAACGGCTACTGGTAAAGAATACCAGGTCGCCTTCCCGAAGGTTCCGTTTAGCGACCTTATTGCTTTCTTTTTTCAAGTCTTCTGTATTGCGTGGCACTTGAATGCGGTATACCTTTCGATACATTTGATAAACCAGCCCCGAACAGTCAGCTCCTCGTTTAGAATCACCCCCACCACGGTAAGGAACCCCTATCCAGTCGGCTGCTTCAAGATAGAGCTTATGGTTATCTTCCAGGTTAACATCTACGCCTAATAAAATAGAAGCTCGTGCCAATGCTTGATAGTCCAGTCGGGGAGCGGAAGTGCGACAGGCACTAAGGCTGACAACCAGTCCTAATAAAAGGATGCATTGCAGGAAGTATCTCTTCTTTCTATCAGGTTTCTTTATACTAGGCTTATGGGTACCAGACTTATCTGTTATATATCTCATTATAATTAGTTTATGCAATAATTTTAGCAAGGATGAATACTTACTATTCATTATTTTATCATTCACTATTTACCATTTATTCTTCTTCTACATTAAAATAATCCTCCAGTTCTTTTTCTGCGGAGTTATCTTCATTGATAATATCCCGGATAATGACACCGTGTTCTAGTAAAGCGATCCGTGGACATACATCTACGGTATGATTGAGGTTGTGGCTGGATATGATAACCGTAGCTTGATGTTCCTCATTGTATTTCTTAAGCAGATGTTTGATGATTGACTGGGAACTTGGATCGAGGAAATTGAACGGTTCATCCAGAATTAATAATTGCGGATAATGAAGCATGGCGGAGATAATTCCGATCTTTTGCTTGTTACCGGCAGAGTAGTTGCGAATTAGTTTTTTATGTCCGATCACTTCTCCACTCATAAAGCGTTCGAAAGGGACAAGGCGTTCGTCTACTTCTTCTTTCTTGAGTCCATACATTTTTCCGATGAAATAGAAATATTCTTCCGGTGTGAGATAATCAATCAGGAAGCCATCGTCGATGAAAGCACCTGTAATGCTTTTCCAATCTTCACTTTGGCTGACATCAATATCATTAATAATCACTTTTCCATCGTCTGCTTTCAGCAGATCCAACATCAATCGGAAAAGAGTTGTTTTACCGGCACCATTGTTACCCACCAATCCGAGCATGTCGCCTTGATTGATTTCGTAATGTTCTATGTCTACGGCAACCTTTTCACCGAAATTCTTTTTAAGTTTATCAATGGTAATCATGATCTTCAATGTTTATATAGTTAATGATTCATGAACGTTTATTGGCGGCTGTCTCTGAAACCTTCCATATTTTCGTACCGCCGTTTCATGAAGCGATGATATACATTTTTTATCCATAAAGGAGAGGTCAGAGTAAATCCGAGACCAATCACTAACAGGATTGTGTAAGTGATTGTTTCTCCTAAAAGTGCATTTAATAAGCTGTATAAGATAAGCGGTACGCCGAAAGCACCGAAATTGACCACCATCTGTATGGCGCTATTGTTTTGTCGGCTTGTCACTTTTTCATTCAAAGGTACTGTCTGTTTGTTGTAAACAGCCAGTTGGAAGAAGCAGAAATAGATAAAGCCAATGGTATAGAAAAACCAGGCAAAAGCACCCAGTAAGGTTAGCTTGTTCATGATGATAGCGGGGATCATCAGTATGAAAGGTATAACCTCACCGATACTGTATGTGTAATATTTAGCTTTCAGCAAACTCATAATCGATTCTTTGCGAGACATCAGACCATCAATGTAGTTGCCCTCGAATGACATAATCTGTGAAAGGATAATCATTCCGAATACGGCAAAGTTATACACACAAATAAAAGAGGTCATGAAATTACCGTCATAGACACTGGAAAAGCTAAGTGCAACGGAGAAAGCTACAATTACGATAGAGATATTGCGTAGTGCACCTTTACAGCGGCGGTTGCGTAAGAGCATTTTTAGTTCCAGTCTCATATATTCGCCCACTTCTCCGTAGCGTTCGAAGAATTTATATTCGGAGACGTGTTTAATTTGGGTATCATCCACTTTGGCTAGCTCTGCATAAATAAGCCCGGACATGATCTTGCGATTAATCAGCCATAAAAGGGCAATCACAAGTATGGTACCGAGAAAATAGAAAATGTTTCCCTGTATATATCCATCTCCCAGATCCATGAAGAAATAGAAGAGCGGACTATCTTCGGGAATAAAAAGAAGGCAGCCTATTCCACCGTAGAAAGCGATAGGTAATAGAATCCACCAAATACGTTCGTTAATAAGAGTGCGGCAAAGCAAGTACCAGTAATTGTTGGCAATAATTAATAATAAGATACCGATAAGATAGGTGATAACACCGGAAATACCGAAAAACTTGGTAATAGTGATGAAGGAAAAAGGGACAAACAGAAACAACCAGAACAGGTTGAACAGACTTAGTCCCGAGCGGATTAGTAAAAAGTCGATGACACGAATTCGTTTAACCGGCAACAGGAGGTAAGGTTTTACCTCCTGTGTCGGTGTTTTTTGTAACGGAACACGCAACAGGAAGTCCAGTGCCAGGATAAAGATCAGAACCACTGCGTTCATCACATGATATGGTTCCCGGTTGGGAACCATATCTGAAAAACCGAACGCGAACGTAGTACCGAAGAATATCAGGTAACCGGCCCAAAATGCGCCCATGACATAACCGAGTATTTTAGCAACTTTGTTCTTCTCATACATCGGATGCCGTTTGGCGGCGAGCCTTCCATGTTTACGTAGTTCGTTGAATATCATCATTCAGTAGATATACTAGAGAAATATTTATTTGTTTTCTTCCGGCATAGTCATAATGACTTGAATTTCGTTGTTCTGTTTCAGCAACTTGGCAAGGAAGTCCTGTACTTCTTTTGCTGTGATGCTGTTGACCAACTTTTCATAGTCTTTTGTATTATCGATACCGGTGTAGAAGTATTCGTCCATGTTATTGAGCCAGTAGCCATTTTCTTTTTGGGCGTCTTTATACTTCTTCAGCATATATTCTTTGATCTTCTGCATATGTTCGGCAGACGGACCTTCTTTTGCCATTTTGTGGAGCTGCTCTACAACGATAGTGGACAGTTGGTCTTTCTTGGCAGGATCAGTCTGGAATACGATTTGAAGAACAAGTTCTTCTTTCGGATATTTACCCAGGCTGCCGTTACAGCTAACACCGTATGTACCACCTTCTTTTTCACGGATTTCCGCTGTGTAGACCATATCCAAAGCCTGATCTAAGAAGCTAAGCAGGACATTGTTGCGCAAGTCATATTTGCAACTACCGCTATAAAGGAACATGATGGTAGCCATCGGAGTTTCCTGTGCTTTAGCGAATACATTCTTGATCTGTCCTTTGCGGATATCCATGTGATTGTCCTTGAAAGTCTCTTTACGGTTGATAGATGGAAGACTACCCAAATATTTGGCGATCAACGGTTTCATCGTTGCCAAGTCTACATTTCCCACCAAGTAGAAAGTAAAGTCGCTTGCGTCTTTGTAGCGGTCTTTGTACATTTCGAGAATACGGTCGTAGTTGATCTGGTCTACCATATTTTCTTTCATTCTGATAGCACGTGGATGATGACCATATAATACACTTGTAACAGTGTCACTGAAAGCAGTCATCGGGTTGGCATCCGCATTTTGAAGTTCGGCTTTCAAGCGATTCTTGTAAGATTCGAATGCTTCATTGTCCTTGCGTGGAGAAGTGAAAGTCAGATAAGTGAGCTGCATCATTGTCTCAAAATCTTTCGGTGCACAGCTACCGGAAACCGTTTCTGTTGTATTACCGATACCGGCAGCCACGTTTGCGCGTTTGCCGGCAAGAGCTTTACCCAAGTCAACCTTGCTGAAATTACCGATACCACCCACCAAGGCTACTCCGTTTAATTGAGCAATATTGATAATCTCTTCGTTCGGGAATATGCTCGTACCACCGAAACTTACCCCTTTCATAACAATTTGGTCAGCTTTGAAATCAGTAGGCTTCACATACACAGTTACGCCGTTGGAAAGCACTAACTTAGTCGTACCATAAATGTCTCCGGCTTTTTCAGAAACAATTTTGCCACCTTTCAGTTCTTCCGAGATAAGCGGCTCGTTAGAGACTTTGTCTTCATAAGGCTTCAAGTCAAATGACTTCATTTGTTTCAGCAGAGCGGTAATCTCTTCTTTAGTAGGATATTTCACTCCTTCTTTTTCCGGACCGGCCAACAGAACTACCTGGTTATTATCAGTAATCAGTTGTTGCATTATCTGGTTAACAGCTTCTACCGGAATATTCGGAGCCAATTTGTTCAAAAGCGTATATTCAACTTCGATTCCCGGAATCGGTTCTTTATCAAGGAAGTTGTTAACGTATTCGTTGACATAAGAGCCGCTTTTGGTTTTTTCGCGTTCATTGTAAGCAGACTCTACGGCTTGCAGATAGTTGGCGCGTGCGCGGTCATATTCTGTTGGTGTAAATCCGAAGCGGCGTGCACGTTCAGCTTCTTCCAAAATCGTTTTCGTAGCTAAATCGATTCCGTCGATTTTGCTGCTTGCGCTGATACTGAATGCTTCTTTAGTCTTGGCAAGGAAATAGTTTCCATATTCTGCACCGGCACTTGTGAAAGGCGGATTAGCAGTCTGGCGAAGTTCGTTCAAACGGTTGTTCAGCATATTCATAGCCATGCTGACCATGTAGCTCGTTGCGTAATAAGCGATGGTGTTCTTCAAAGAATCCGGGGTAGCATCTTGTTTGAAGAAGATGTTGATAGACGGATTTTTCACTTCTTTGTCAGTACCGATATAGATAAGCGGTTCCTGATTGTCTGCTACCGGATAGTAGATACGTTCGGCCGGATTTACCGGAGCTTTTACGTCTGCGAATACTTTTTTAAGTTTGGCTTCAATTTCATCTACGTTGATGTCGCCTACAATAACGATACCTTGCAGGTCCGGACGGTACCATTTGGCATAATAATCGCGGATATCCTGATAAGGGAAGTTGTTGATAACATCAATGCTTCCGATAGGCATACAATCTGAATATTTAGAGTCCGGATACATTGTAGACTGTGCATTGGTCATGATACGAAGCATACCGCTGTTGCGGCTTCTCCATTCTTCACGGATTACACCACGTTCTTTGTCTATTTCCTTGTCAGCAAGATTGATGGCGTTCGACCAGTCATGAAGGATAAGTAGGCAAGAGTCTACCACATTGATGTTTTCAGTTGGTACGTTGCTGATATTATATACCGTCTGGTCGACACTGGTATATGCGTTCAGATTCGTTCCGAATTTGATACCTTTTGTTTCACACCAGGGCACGATACCGAGTCCGGTTTCATCACCCGGGAAATGTTTGGTTCCATTGAAAGCCATGTGTTCCAGGAAGTGAGCCAAACCACGTTGTTGCGGTTCTTCAAGGATGGAACCTACTTTCTGTGCAATGTAGAATTCTACACGTTTTTCAGGAAGTGCATTGTGCCGAATGTAATAGGTAAGCCCGTTGTCCAGTTTACCGATGCGGACGTTTTTGTCCACAGGCAGTTCTTGCATGGGTTGTGCAAGTACGAGCTGGAAATTGCAGCATATAAAAAGGACTGCAATAAATAATCCACGTAATAAATGTTTCATGTTCTATTTAGTTTAAATAAATATTTCTTTGTTATTCGTCGTTTTGTTTGGTTGTAAATCACAAATAGACAGGGAAAAGAGTTATTTTATGGCTTCCCGTATCCTGACTAACTTCGTTAACAGCCCTTCCAGAAGGTCTAACTTTAGCATATTGGCACCGTCACTTTTAGCTACCGCAGGATTCTCATGTGTCTCGATGAATATTCCGTCAGCTCCCACGGCAATACCAGCTTTGGCTACGGTCTCTATCAGTTGCGGCATTCCACCGGTTACTCCACTGGTCTGGTTAGGCTGCTGCAAGGAATGGGTCACATCCAGGATAACCGGATAACCGAATGATTGCATTTCAGGGATGCCACGATAGTCTACCACAAGATCCTGATAGCCGAAAGTCGTCCCACGTTCGGTGAGCATCACATTCTTGTTTCCGGCTTCCACCACTTTGTCGGCAGCAAACTGCATCGCCAACGGAGAAAGGAACTGTCCTTTCTTGATATTGATTGTCTTTCCGGTTTTTGCCGCTGCAACCAACAAATCGGTCTGGCGGCAAAGGAAAGCCGGGATTTGAAGTACGTCTACATATTCGGCTGCCATTGCAGCTTCATCTGCGGTGTGAATATCCGTCACGGTGGGCACTCCGAAAGTCTCATGTACCTTTCTTAATATTTTGAGTGCTTTCTCGTCACCGATACCTGTAAATGAATCCAGGCGTGAGCGGTTTGCCTTGCGGTAAGAGCCTTTGAATACATAGGGAATTTGCAGAGTTTCGGTGATCTTTACTACTCGTTCGGCAATGCGCATTGCCATCTCTTCACCTTCTATTACACATGGACCCGCCAGTAGAAAGAAATTACCGGCAGGATTGTTCTTAAGTTCTATCATTTTTCTTAATCTAATTATAAGTTTATTTTTCAGGCACGGATTGCGCGGACTATACTGCTTTTGCAGATTCAGATTTACTAAAAAACGTGTCATCCGCGTCATCCGTGCCTGAAATTATCAATTTGGAATAATAAGCGTTGTCTTTTCCGAAAGTACCCCTACTTCCAGCGGAAAATGTCTGGGCAACAACCGCCCGTCCAAATCCACAGCTGCATTTTGTGCCCGTAGTACTTTCACTTTCTTTGTCCGGTAGCTTTTCACTACCTTATGATTCAGGATTCTTCCTTGAATCAGCATCCATAGTCCGGAAATGATTTGCAGGAATTCCGGGCGGTAGATAACGGAGACATCCAGCCATCCGTTATAAGGAACGGCACTAGGCGTCTGTCCCCATCCCCAGGCACTGCCTATGCATACCGTCATGATGCGTCCGCGGATATGTTCGTCATTAATGCGGAGGTGCATTCTGTATAGTTTCCGTTCAAATATAAGAGAAAACAGAGCGGCAACGTAGGAAAGGAATTTCACTCCCCAGAAACGTTTGGTCTGATCGGTGATTTTAACGATTCGTGCCCCCAGTCCGATATTAACAGCATTGAGGAAGTAGCGGCGTTGATGTTCTTTTCCGTCATAGAAATTGCAGTAACCTACATCTATTTTTTTCAGCCGGTGGTTGATGATACAATCGACAGCCGGTTTGTATTCCGTGCCGAGTCCCCAATATTTGGCAAAGTCGTTTCCGATTCCATTCGGAATCATGCCGAGGGCGATGTTCTCTTTATCTTCGGCATCGGATAGCATAATGCCATTGATGGCGTCATTCAATGCGCCATCACCGCCCACAATGACAATCGTGCGATAACCATTGTTGGCTAAAATCTTGGCGAGACGTTCCACCGAACCGAAACCTTCGGATTGTACATAGTCATAGTCCACGCCTTTGCTGTCCATGTATTCCTTAATTTCTTTCCAGCGCTTTTTTACCTTTCGGGTACCCGCTTTCGGGTTGTAAATCACTCCCCATTTTTTTGGTTCTACACTCATATTTGTTATCTATCCTACTGTGTATTAAAAATCGCACTATAATAATTGACAAAGATACTAATTCCCTTCCAGTTTCGCTTTTACAAAAGCTATCTTTTCTTCCATCGGCAGTTCCGCATTCATCCAATGGATGGTAAATCCTCTTCTTTCCATGCCGCGAAACCAGGTCATTTGCCGTTTGGCAAACTGATGGATCGCAATTTCCAGACCGTTGAACATCTCTTCATAGGTTAGTTTACCAATAACATATAATGTCAGGTATTTATATTCCAACCCATAATAGATTAAATCATCCGGCGCAATTCCTTGTTCGATCAATCGCCGCACTTCGTCTATCATTCCTTCGTCCAACCGTTGTTTCAATCGTCGGGTGATCTTTTCACGACGCAGTTCCCGGTCAATATCCACTCCGATGATGAGGCTGTTCAATTTCGGAAATTCCCGTTCGGGAACCGGATGGACAGCATAATATTCTTCAATCTCTATCGCACGGATAGCACGTTTCACGGTATCTACATCAGTGGAATTGTGCAATGTTTTGTACCGGCCTAATATTTCTGTCAACTCTTCGAGCGAATGATTTGCCAAACGAGCACGTAATTCAGGATTTTCCGGTACGGGCATCAGCTTATATCCTTTTAGTACGGATTCCAGATACATACCTGTCCCTCCACATACAACGGGGAGACAGCCTTTTTGTTTGATTGCTTCGTAAGAAATCAGGAAATCGCGTTGATATTCGAATACATTATATTTATATCCGGGATCTGCAATATCGATTAAATGATAGGGGATTGTACGTCCGTTTACTGTATAATCCACCAAGTCTTTCCCTGTACCGAGATCCATTCCACGATATATCTGTCGGGAATCGGCACTGATAATTTCTGTGTTGAGTTCGTAGGCCAAGGCAGCGGCAAAGGGAGTTTTACCCGAGGCTGTAGGTCCGAGTATGGCGATTAAATCATAGTCCGGCATAGCTTCATTCTTTTATATCCGCAAAATTACGAAATAATTTTAACCTGTCGGGTATTCAGAGGCTTTTTTATCAAGATAAGAGTTCTGGAAATTTGCAGAAAAGGGTTGGAATGAGTATTTTTGTTTTTGTTAAGGCAAGTCAAGATGTGTTTAACCGGATTTTAAATCTGATTATATGATAAGATTTTATTCTCTATTCTTTTTATTTTTCTGGTGTACAAAGTTATACCCAATTTCTATAGATGAAGTAATCAGTAAACCTGTTCGCTTTTATACACCTTCTGAATATAAAAGTGATGCACAGGTGTGGGGTATCTCTAAAGGAGAAAGAGATGATGTTTATTTTGCAACTAATGAGGGAATTGTACTTTATGATGGGGTTCGATGGGAGAAATATGTGACTCCGAGTGAATGTATTATGAGAAATGTATTTTATGATGAGGAGAGTAAGATAACGTATAGTGGGGGAGTGAATGAGTTTGGATATTGGAGATACGATGAATACGGTAATCTACAGTACACACTTTTATATGAGAATTCTCCAAATTCTCCAACTCAAGAGTTTTGGAAAATAGCCAAAGTGCCTGGAAGTCATTTGGTTTATTTTGAGTCTCCTTTATCTCTTCTGGTCTACGATGCAAAAACAGGTAAGATCACTCCACTGGCAGATGATGGAATGAGGTTTCATTTTTTGTTTATTGTTGGTAATAAAGTTTATTTGCAGCAGAGTAACTATCTCTATCAATTGGATGGATATGAAAAACGAGTCGTTACAGATCAATTGGAAAATTTCTATTTGGTTTATATGGCTTTAACTAGCAGTGGAAAACTTCGTCTTTTTAGTTCAGAGAAGGGGGCATTGTTGCTGGATAGCAAAGGAAATATTGAGAAACATATCCCTTATGAGGCGGATATGAGGATCACGTCTATGAGTCGTTTGGGGAATGATTATTTGGTCGGTACTGGTAATACGGGCTTTTACAGAATAGATGAGCGGGGAAATATCCTTTCGAAAGTAGGAGAGCAGTTGGGACTGAAGAATACAGTATTAAGTGTTGGGGTAAATAATAAAGGAGATATCTGGTTAGGGTTGAACGGAGGAATAATGATGATTGAGGAAAGTGTTAAGGAAGAATCTTTATTACTTGATCCCAAAGAAAATATAGGATATGTATATTGCGCTGTGAATCAGAGGGATCAGTTGTATGTAGGAACTAACAAAGGACTTTTTCAGATAAATAAGAGAGAGGAAGAGGTTAGTTTTGTATTATTACCTCAATCCAAAGGACAAGTCTGGAACTTGTATAATATAGGAAGTGAAGTCATTGTCGCACATAATAAAGGTCTATTCAGTGTCTCCAATGGTACATTCCGTGAAATAAAACATAGTGGAGTTTATACTTTAGTTCCAGTCCCTTCTCGTCCAGGTTATTACATAAGTGGAAACTATGTAGGGCTTTCTCTTTATAAACTGAATGATGGTAAACTGACGTTTCAAAACAATATATCCGGTTATGGTGATTTGGTGCAAAATTGTGCATTTGATAAAGATGGAAACTTATGGATTGCTCACTCAAGAAAAGATTATATGCGACTTCGTTTTGATCATGCTTACACTACTATCACCGAATCTGAAATATATGCTGTACCGATGACAAAATCGAAGCGTGCGTTTTTGGTCAAAGTGGGGACCGATATTATTTTTCTAAATAATGAAGGAGGAGTATATAAATACAATGAATTGAATAATACCCTTCAACCAGATGAATATTATGCAACTTTATTGGAAACGATTAATCGAAATGCGTTAAAGGTTCAGGCGTTTGATGATCGTTTCTGGCAAATAAATGAAGAAGGCGTTTGTCTTTTGCAAAAGAATTACAATAAAGTGATGGTGAATTCAGGATTATTCGCCCGTATGAAAGATGAATTCATACCAAAGGGTTTTCGTAAAGTAATCCAGTTGGAAGATAGTATTTATGCTATTGGTTTGGAGAATGGATTGGGAATAATGAATATTACTGCATTGAACGGGCAACCTCCGATGAAGATGCCCTGTATCAGGAAAGCAGAAATCGTGGGAGAGTCTGAAAATCAGTTGTTAAGTTTGAACGAAGGGAATCTTTTTATTCCTGCTCATATCAATATGGTGCGGCTATGGTTGACTTCTCTGAATAGGGAACAGCAGTTGGAATATCGTATTGTAGAGCGTGGGGATAAGTGGGAAATCTCTTCCGGTGGTTATATTCAGTTGTCGTATCTTCATCCTGGTGATTTTACGTTAGAAGTCAGGAATAGTAATGGATATGGGATTTATTCGGATGTGAATAGTATCATGCTGCATGTTGCTTCACCATGGTACGCCACTGTTTATGCTTATTTACTTTATGGGTTGCTCGTTATAGGTATAATATTTCTTATATATAGAGCTGTATTAATCCAGACAAGAAAAAAGGAAGAAGAAATACGTTTAAATGAAGAGAGAAAACGGAAGGAGGAAATGGAACGTTATCAATTGAATTGTCTTCAGGAAGAACTAGGTAATAAGAATAGTAAGTTGATGAGTATCACTATGCTGGGGGTTCAGAATAATACATTCCTTAAAAAGATAAAGGAGGCCGTACAGGAAATTGATATAAGTCAGTCTCCTGCTACAAAACAGCAGGTGCAACGTTTGGTAAAGGAGATTGAACGGCAATTAAACGATCAGAGCGGATGGGATAATTTTGTTGAACATTTTAATAATACATGTAATGGATTCTTTGATCGACTAACAGAAAAACATCCCAAGTTAACTAATAGTGATTTGAGATTATGTGCTTATATTCGCATGAATTTGAGTACGAAAGAAATAGCTTCTTTGATGAATGTCTCTTCCTCTTCTGTAGAAATGGCTAAGTACCGTTTAAGAAAAAAACTGGAGTTAGATGAATCGGTGGCTTTACCCTATTATCTGACTGAAATTATAGCAACATTAAAATCATTTGTAGATAAATGATTTGTAGGGGGATTTTGTTATATTTATCTATTTGAAATATAGCGGTTTGTGTGTTTATGTGTGAGGACTTGTAGGGGGTAGGTAATTTACTTTTTTAAGGTTGTATAGTGTTTGTAGGGCTTTAAATTTTGGGTAGGAATTTAGAGCCTTCTATATTTGCATCAACCCAAAAAAAGTAATAGTATGAGAAAAATTCTTTTAAATGCAATTTGCCTGTTGTTGTTTCAATTCACCTCTCTTTATGGTCAGCATCAGTTAATATGGAGTGATGAATTTAATTCGAAGCAATTAGATCAAACAAACTGGACTGTTGCTTCCGGATATGGTTCACAAAACGACGGATGGGGAAATAATGAACTTCAAAATTATACTCCGGATAATCTCTCTTTCAAGAAAGGAAAACTAGTTATTACTGCTAAGAAAGTAGGCGATAACAAAAAGAGAGGAGATTATACTTCTTCCCGTATTTCTACAAAAAACAAACATTCCTTCTTGTATGGACGTATTGAAGCCCGGATGAAACTGGCTACAGGTATGGGAATATGGCCAGCCTTTTGGATGTTAGGGGCGGAGGGCGGATGGCCGGATGGAGGAGAGATTGATATAATGGAGTATGTAGGTTATCAACCGGGAGTGGTTCATTCGGCACTACATACACGTTCCAGTCATGGTGGTACTATCAATAAAAAACATCTGGAAGTAAAAGGATTGGAGAAGGGATTTCATACTTATGGAATCAATTGGGATAAAAACAAGATAGAGTTTTATATTGATGATCCGTCAAAACCTTTCTATGTATATGCACCTGAAAAAAAAACACCTAAAAACTGGCCTTTTGACAAACCACATTATATTTTATTCAATTTGGCCGTAGGCGGAAATTGGGGAGGAAAAATGGGAGTTGATAATTCCATATTTCCACAGGATTTTATCATTGATTGGGTACGTGTGTACTCAAAATAAACTAATTGAATATACTGAATACTATGAAACTAATTTATACTATTTTGATCTCATGTTGTTGGTTATTAAGTTATGCTAACTCGCAGCGATTTCCTATTAATGATAACTGGAAGTTTACTAAAGACAATATAGATATTTCTTCGACATCTCAAAAAGTAGATTGGACAGACATAACCCTTCCTCATACTTGGAACGGACAAGATGGACAGGACGGTGGAGATAATTATTACCGGGGGACGGGTTGGTATATGCACAATTTGAAGATAGATAAAAATGATCGTAATAAATGCCTTTATTTACGTTTTGGGGCAGCTAATTATGCAACAGAAGTATTTTTAAATGGAGTATCTGTTGGCACACACTTTGGCGGATACACAGCTTTTGCTTTTGATATTACTCCATTTGTCCGTTATGGTGCATCCAATCTATTATTGGTGAAAGTAAGCAATGCTGAAAATTTGGCTATACCTCCTCTTTCTGCTGATTTTACCTTTTTCGGGGGATTAATCCGTGGCTTGGAATTAATAAAGAAAGATAAGGTACATTTCACTACTGAAGATTATGGCTCGAACGGTGTATATATTCGTCAAGATGTGGTGACAGATACAGAAGCCAAACTCTCTTTTATCGCAAAAGTTCGTAATACTGATAAGAAAAAGCAAAAGGCAATAGTATCTTTCATTATAAAAGAACGGAATGGAGAGATATTGAAGGAGGGCAAGCAGGAAGTAATGATTCTTCCAGAGACTACAACATCCGTAACAAACACTTGCCAAATAGATAATCCTCATTTGTGGAATGGGAAGAAGGATCCTTATTTATATATTGTGGAAGTCAATGTGATGGTTGGAACAAGAGTAATGGATAGCTATACTGTTCCTTTGGGAATACGTTATTATTCCATTGATCCGGAGAAAGGATTCATTCTAAACGGACATTCATATCCTTTGCGGGGAGTATCGCTACATGAAGAGAGAAGAGATAAAGGGAATGCGGTTAGCGATACCGAACGCAAAGAGGATATTGATAGAATTGTTGCCATGGGTAGTAACTATATTCGTTTATCTCACTATCAACATGGAGATTTCACCTATCGTTATTTGGACTCATTAGGGATTGTTTGTTGGACAGAGACTCCGGTAATAAACAAGATAAAGGATACGGAGGAGTTTGCCATAAACTGTGAAACCGGGTTGAAAAGTTTGATTCGACAGTTGTATAATCATCCTTCAATAGTAGTATGGGGAGTTTCTAATGAAATAAATTATAGGAAAGGTCCCAATCCGGTTCCGTTGATTGAAAGACTGAATAAATTGGTACATCAGGAAGATCCGACCCGACTTAGTACATTAGCTGCTATGTTTTCAGAAAGACCAACAAATTTCATAACTGATGTTTATTCCAATAATCGTTATGATGGATGGTATTATAATACTGTGGAAGAGATAGGTACATTTGCTGATAAACTTCATCAGAAATATCCACAACGCTGTATTGGTTTTAGCGAATATGGGGCAGGAGCACATCCATATCAACATCAGGAAGGAAAAGGGAAACCTGATATTGATGGACACTGGCATCCGGAAGCTTATCAGACCTATTTTCATGAAGGGTATTTGAAAGCTATACAGCAACGTCCTTACTTATGGAGCACTTCCATATGGGCAGCCTATGATTTTGCTTCAGATAGTCGTAATGAAGGAAACCAACCTGGAATCAATGATAAAGGTTTAATTACTCATGACAGGCAAATAAAAAAAGATGCCTATTATTTTTATAAAGTCAATTGGAATCCGGAACCAATGGTGTATATCTGTGAGCGTCGGTTTACTAATCGTACTCAACCGGAAACTAGCTTGAAACTTTATTCAAATTGCGAAAGAGTGGTTTTGAAACTTAATGGGAAAGAAATTCCATTAGAGAAAGGGGAAAATCATGTATACTTATCCGGGAAAATCACTTTAAAATCCGGAGTAAATAATGTAGAAGCTTATGCTTATCAGGAAGATAAGCAGCTTGAAGATAAAGTTGTTTGGTATTATTTATCTGAAAAATAAAATAGAATGCTATGAGAGAACATTTAAAAATGACCTGGGTGGTCGCATCCTTACTGTGGGTGCTATTTCCTTTGGGGCAGACTGTGTCTGCACAAAGTAATTCGAAATTGACTCCTCTTATCCAGAATGTATATGGGAGGAAAACGATTTCATTGAATGGTACTTGGAACTATTTGTTAGACCAGTTGGAGGTGGGATATTATAATTATCGCCGTACGCCCGATCCTAACGGGTTCTTCAAAGATCCGCTAGTGGATAACATTACAGCTTACAAGGAATATGATTTTGATTCAGCACCAGTAATGGCAATTCCGGGAGACTGGAATACATGGGAAGACCGTTTCTTTTTTTATGAGGGAACGATGTGGTTTAAGCATAAATTTCTTTATAAAAAAGCGGATAATAGAGTTTTTCTTTATTTGGGAGCAGTGAATTATGAAGCAAAAGTTTATTTGAACGGTACAAAAGTCGGTGAACATATCGGTGGATACACACCCTTCAATATGGAAGTGACCGAACAAATAAAAGATGGAGAAAACTTCGTGGTAGTGAAAGTTGATAATAAACGTACTGCTGAAGGAGTGCCGACATTGAATTGTGACTGGTTTAATTTCGGTGGAATAACACGTGATGTTATGCTGGTGGAAGTTCCGCAGACATATATCAACAGTTATTATATACAGCTTAAGAAAGGCAGTAAAGACACATTGTCCGGTTATGTGAAGATAAACGGAACAGCAACTTCTGAAAAAGTACAATTGGAAATTCCCGAACTGAAAATAAAGAAGGAACTGATTACAGATGCTAACGGATACGCTTTTTTTGAAATAAAGGCAAAACCAATCTTATGGAGCACGGAAAAACCTTATTTGTATCAAGTGTCTTTGAGTACAAATACTGACAAAGTAGTAGATGAAATAGGTTTCCGTACAATTGAGACAAAAGGACGTCAGATTCTGCTCAATGGCAAACCGGTATTTCTGAAAGGAATCAGTATTCATGAGGAAGCTCCTTTCCGCTCCGGCCGTATTTGTTCGGAAGAGGAAGATCTGACACTGTTGAACTGGGCAAAAGAGCTTGGATGCAATTATGTCAGATTGGCACATTACCCTCACAATGAAAAGATGGTTCGTTTGGCCGAAAAGATGGGGTTAATGGTTTGGTCAGAGATTCCGGTTTACTGGACTATTCAATGGGAAAACGAGGATACCTATCAGAATGCCCACAACCAATTAATGGAAATGATTGAGAGGGATCAGAACCGGGCGGCGGTTATTATTTGGTCAATAGCCAATGAAACACCTCATGGAGATGCCCGTGACCGGTTCTTGTCTAATTTGGCAAAAGCAGCTCGTGAAAAGGATAACTCACGTTTATTAAGTATGGCGATGGAACGTTCGGATAAATCGGCTACGGTACTTTCCATTCAGGATAAGATGAGTGAATATGTAGATATAATTTCTTGTAACCAATATTTAGGATGGTATGATGGGTTGAATGAAAAAATTGATCGTGTACGTTGGGAGGTAGATTATGAAAAGCCTTTGATATTTAGCGAAATGGGTGGAGGTGCTGTTGCCGGTTATCACGGTGATAAAACGCAGATTTGGACCGAAGAGTATCAGGAGGAACTTTATAAAAAAACGTTGAAAATGATTGATGAACGGATGCCGCCGGTAGCAGGTATTTCTCCTTGGATATTGATGGACTTCCGTTCTCCGAGGCGATTGCTTCCACAGATTCAGGATGGATTTAATCGGAAAGGGTTGATATCTAATCGTGGGCAGAAAAAGAAGGCTTTCTATATACTTCAGGAGTGGTATAGAAATAAGTAGTAAGTATGTATTTTCTTTGATTAAATAACCAAAAGTAGTATTATGAAAAAAGTATCGTATGTATGTTCGTGCTCTTTCTCTCTGTTGCTGGCTGTGTTACCATTGCAACAGACCATGGGAGAACAGGTAAACAAGGCAGAGATGTTGGCTATACAGAATGTCCAGCAACAAGTGCGAAAAATTACCGGTCAGGTGGTGGATGACAAAACCGGTGATCCGTTAATAGGCGTGAATGTGAAAGTGAAAGGAACTACTACAGGAACAATAACAGACATAGACGGTCAGTTTACGTTGATGGTTACGGCTAAAAATCCGGTCATTATTGTTTCTTATATAGGATATTCACAGCAAGAACTGACTGCATCCGGAAGTCAATTGAATATAAAATTGAAAGAAGATGCGATGGCGTTGGATGAAGTCGTGGTAGTTGGATATGGTGTACAGAAAAAGAGTTTGGTGACAGGTGCTATTGCTTCCGTCAAGGGAAGTGAACTGGAAATGACTGGTATCATGCGTGCCGACGATGCTCTACAAGGAAAAACTCCGGGAGTGCAGATTATATCTAATAGCGGGCAGCCGGGAACTTCAACTTCCATTCGTATTCGCGGTGTCGGGACGAATGGTACGGCACAGCCTATCTATATAGTTGATGGAATGGCTGTAGGGGATATTGAATACTTGAATCCTGCGGATATTGAATCTATTGAAGTACTGAAGGATGCCGCATCATCAGCTATTTATGGAGCTCGTGGTGGTAATGGTGTAATCCTTGTAACTACAAAGAAAGGAAGTGAAGGTAAAACCTCGGTTACTGCCAATTTCTCTTATGGCATCCAAAATATAGCTAGAAAAATAGATGTTTTGAATGCGAAAGAATACTGTATTTTGCAAAATGAAGCGGCACAGAATGGCGGACAGCCATTGCCTTTTACAAATGAGCAAATAGCTAAGTATAACAAAGGTACCGATTGGCAAGAAGCCGTGCTTTATCGCAATGCTCCTACTATGCAGGCACAAGTTTCTCTTTCTGGCGGAGATAAAAACGGTTCTTTCCTGACTTCCGCTTCTTATTTCAATCAGGATGGTATTCTAGCTAAGGGAAAGTCAAATTTTAAACGTATTACTGTTAACTTGAATTCTGAACGTCGTTTCTTTGACGGGCATTTGAAAATTGGCGAGAACGTATCTATTTCTAAAGTAGATAGACAGTCTATTACCCAAAATAGCTTGACTGCCGGTCCATTGGTAAGTGCATTGAATATGGATCCATTAACTCCGGTCTATGATTCTAAAAACGACGACCCACTTTATGGTGGATTTGGTTCGTCGAAATATGTATCTCAAGAGATTGTTAACCCGGTTGCCCGAATCTATTTTTCACACGGAAACTCTAATTATTTTAAATTGATAGGGTCGGCTTTCGCTGAAATCAGCTTTCTGAAAGATTTTAAGTATCGCTTTTCTATCGGAACGGAGCGGACATGGAATGTTTCTTATGGTTATACCCCTTTATATCGGTTGAATTCCACTACTGGAAATACAGAACATAATGGAGCTAATCAAAGTATGTCAAATAACTGGTCTATGAATTATGAGAACGTGTTGAATTGGGGACATGTTTATGGATTGCATAATGTTTCGGCTTTGATCGGTACTAGTTATATAGATGAATCCGGTACGCGTGTTTCCGGTAGCCGTAATGATTTGATTATAGATGATCCGAAATATGCATGGGTGAGTATGGCAACTTCTTCATCCCAAGGAGCTTCAGGAGGTATGGATGATCCGCATCGCTTACTTTCATATTTTGGTCGTGCCAATTATTCGTATGACGATCGTTATATGATGACATTTACCATTCGTCGGGATGGATCTTCACGTTTCGGTCCCAATAACCGGTTTGGTACGTTTCCTTCGGTATCTGTCGGATGGAATTTGATGAATGAGCGTTTTATGTCGGGAGTGAAGTGGCTGGATGCCTTGAAACTGCGTGCAAGTTGGGGACGCAATGGTAATGAACGTATTGGTGATTTTCAATACATGTCCACAATATCGACTTATGGAATTGGATATATATTTGGAAGTCAGGTGGATGGACAATCTATATCTACAGGTGCAGCTCCCACTAAAGTGGAAAGCCCTGATTTGAAATGGGAAACGATTGAACAAACCAATATTGGTATAGATGCCGTCCTATTTGGCAGTTTGACTGTAAATCTGGATTATTACCGTAAAAACACAAAAGATTTGTTGTTAACTACTCCTACTCCGTTGTTTTTGGGTAACTCTTTCCCGACAACGAATGCGGGTGCGGTACGCAATGAAGGTTTTGAAGCATTTGTAAGCTATAAGAAGAAAATAGGTAAACTGAATATGACCGTAAGCGGTAATATGGCTTATAATAAAAATGAAGTAACTTATGTGGGTACGGATACAAAGGTAGTGACCGGCACATCAATGCAGGGGATGGTAGGAACGATCACTCGGATGGAAGAAGGGCATCCATTGGCTTATTTCTGGGGATATCGGACGTTAGGTATTTTCCAGAATCAAGATGAAGTAAATGCGTATGTTCATGTGAATGAGGATGGGACAAAACAATTGATTCAACCGGATGCTAAACCGGGAGATTTCCGTTTTCAGGATACTAATGGTGACGGACAGATTACCGATGACGACCGTCAGAATTTGGGTAATCCATATCCTGATTTTACGTATGGTTTCAATCTCAACCTGGAGTATAGAGGGTTCGATTTGACAATAAACACTAGTGGAACAGTTGGCAATAAGATTTTCAGTGTACTTCGTCGAATGGATTTGCCTGCATCCAATTATCCGTCTTGGGCTTTAGGGCGTTGGCATGGTGAAGGCACATCAAATACGATTCCGAGAGTAACTACCGAAGATAATAATGGTTCTTGGACGAAACCGTCGGATTTCCATGTAAAAGACGGAGACTACTTTAGGATAAGGAACATTATGTTGGGATATACAACGAAACGATTGAAGAATTACTACATCGAAAGTCTTCGTGTCTATGCTTCAGTCAACAATCTGTTTACATTCACCAAATATGACGGATATGATCCGGAGATTGGTGGCGGAGTAATGAGCACAGGTGTAGATAGTGGAGTATATCCACATCCGAGAACGATTTCTTTTGGTATTAATGTTACATTCTGATAAAGGATACGATTATGAAGAAAAATAATATATTTAAAATATCGATATTGGCTCTGACGTTGGGAGTGACAACGGCATGTGGCGATTTACTGGATTTAGAACCTCCAATGAAGCAAGTGACGGGTAATTTCTACCGTGATCAGAAGGATGCTTTTCAGGCTTTGACTTCTGCCTATAATATATTGTCTTGGAGTGCTCCTAGTACAGCGTCCGGTAGTCCGCAGAACTGTGCTTTCGAATTGGTTAGCGAAATTTTGGGTGACGCTTGTTATGCGGGTGGAGCGAATGCAAATGATATACCAGCTACGGTACGTATTGATCGTTTTGATATTCGTGTCAGCGATCCTGCTCCCGAAGCTCTGTGGAGTAAATATTTTACAGGAATCTATCGTGCAAATCAGTTGTTGGTGAAGATTGACCAGATTAAATTTGCCGATGAAGATTTGCGTACCCGCTATAAGGCAGAAGCATTATTCTTACGTGCTAATTATTATTTTGACTTGGTTCGTTTGTATGGAAATGTGCCTTTGATTTTGACTCCGCTAACTCCTGCCGACTATGCGCAACAGCAGGTGGCTCCGGAAGTGATCTACTCACAGATTGCGGAAGATTTGGTAACAGCTATCAATGCAAAGAATTCACAGGGGGAATATAGTCTTCCGGTATCTTCTATGCAGTTGGATGCGGCGGATAAAGGACGAGTTACTAAAGCAGCCGCTCAATCGTTGTTGGCGAGGGTTTGGTTATATTATACTGGATACTATAATCAGAATCAGTTGCCGGGAGTCAGTTCACAGGAGATGATTGGTTATGTAGAAGATGTAATAGAAAACAGTGGGCATGACCTGATGGCGGGCGCTTATGACAGGGCACAAATTGATGCGGCTAAGGCATCTCCTTTGTTTGCGGTAGCTAATAAGAATAATATAGAAGGAGTTTTTGAAATACAATATACCGATTTGTCTAAATGGGGTGATTGGAAGAACCGTCAAGGCTGTTTGGGCAACCAAGCCATCATACTTTGGGGGATGCGTGATGTTGGAGGAGCATATGCTGCTGGATGGTCTTTTGCTCCGGTAAGTAAAGTTTTGTTTGATCGTTTTGATCCTGCTGATCCGAGACGTTATGCAACATTTATCAATGCAGAAACTAAAGTCGGTGATAATGACGGAGAAGGTCTAAAGTATACTAAGGGATTCCAGAATACTGGATATTTCAATCGTAAATTTACTCCCCTCACTGCGAATAATGGACGTTATGGCGGTTCAAGAGAGTTGAATTACCGCAACAATTATCCGATGATTCGTTTTGCAGATGTACTGTTGATGGGAGCAGAACTGGAGTTACTTTATGGAGATAAGGCGAAAGCACTGAGTTATTATAAGCGAGTACGTGAGAGAGCGATGGGAGTAGGAAGTGTAACTATTTCTCAAAATCAGTTAACATTAGATTTGATTGATAAAGAACGCATATATGAGTTGTCTTTGGAAGGACATCGGTATTGGGATATTCTCCGTCGTGGTCAGGATTATGCGGAAAGAACATTGACTAATGGAGAGTTGAATGAATTTAAAGTGACATACAACAAGGAAAGAGCCGGATTATTCCCAATCCCTCAATATGATATAACTCAGTCGAAAGGGTCATTAAAACAGAATCCGGGATATTAACTATTAAAGAAGAAAAACTATGATAAGAAATAAATATGTATATATTGCCTTAGCTGTCATACCATTTTTTAGCAGCTGCTCTCCGGACGACCGGATGGGCTTGGAGGAACCTATTCAGGATTTGAAGATTATTGTTATTCCGGGAGAGCGACCTAACACATATACCTTCAAGACTACTCCTGCCGATGTAATCGGATTTTGGGATTTAGGTAATGGAGCTGTTGCCAACGGAGTAAGTTCCGTGGAAGGAGAATATCCTTTCCCCGGCAATTATTCGATAACATTGAAAGCCTTTGGACAAGGAGGACAGACTAATCCGGTTTCTATTACCCTTCCTGTGATAAAGAGTAATTATGATTTATTGAGTGATCCTATTTATGAAAAGTTGACGGGCGGAATTAATAATGAAGCCGGAAAAATTTGGGTTGTTGATTCTTTGCTTCCGGGACATCTGATTAAAAATCCCCAGAAAGGTGGGAATGGTGATTGGGCAGCTCAAATAGCCGGACATCTGAATCGTGCAAACAATAAAACCGGTGGTGGTATGTATGATGATGAGATCACTTTCAAGTTGACAGATAAGGACGGGCCGGCTTTTATTTATAAGAACAATGGTTCTTGTTGTGCTGCCTCCAATCCTATTTCAGCTGGTAATCCGGATGCTGGTGCGGGGCTCTATTCTTTGTTAGTCAAAGATCCTGCTTGGAGAACCACTCGGGCGGATAAGATTTCCGCTATATATCCCGGAGGTTGTGGTGATTATCTTGTCCAATGCACTCCCCCTGAAAAAATGACATGGACAATTGTAAAAGATGGTGCCGGTAATTATTCGCTTGTATTACCTAAAACGGCAGATGGCAATGGTGGTTTTCTCTTCTATTTTACAGACTGGAGTGCTTCCTATCAGATAAAGTCGATAACGGATGATAAGATGGTTGTTTGGAAGAGTTGTCTGGATGGTGCCACTCGTCAGATTGTGATGATACGTAAGGGCTGGATTGATCCGGAAGCGGCAACAGAGCCTGCCAATTAATTAACCTATAAAAATGATAGATATGAAAAATAAGATACTATTATATCTGCTGGGAATTATTCTGCTGGCAGGGTGTAGCAAGGATGAGGATAACCAATATATATCCTTTGCGCTGGATACCGAGCATAATAGCGTGGAAGGAAGTTTTGTGCAGGGAGCCGCATTGCTCCCCAATTGTCGGGCATCTATCTCTTATGTGAACGCCGTAGGCGGAACGGCCACTTTCAGTTCGGAAGAGGTAAATGGAATTTGTATTGAGAAGGTAACTTTACCTTTGGAAGGTAAAACGGGAACAGTGAAATTATCAATCACTGGTATTCCCGTTCAGTTGGGAATGATGTATTTACCTGTATTGGTAGAATATATGGGTAATAAATACGAGACGACGGTGTCTGTTGTAATCTTTGAAGACACAGATCCTTCCGGAAGTATCGAATTCCAAATGGAGACCGAACCGGTTGTCAATATGAAGTCGATAGTTGAGATTCCATTTACTGTGGTACCTACTATGGCTGCGGTGACAGCATCTGATATTCCGGGACTAACAGTAAAGATTACACAGGATTTGAATACCGGACAAGGTGTTCTTGTATTGACTCCTACTGCCGAATTGTTATCGGGAACATTGGAGATTACCGCTTCATTCGGAGCACGTACTCCGGTTGTGAAGGAAATCAGTGTAAATGCTTTTGCAGAAGGAGAGGGCACGGCGGAATCTCCTTATAAAATATCTGATGCCGACGGATTGAACAAATTGAAGTTTGGTTTGGATAAAGTGTTTATCCTTACGGATGATATAGAGGTAGAAGCAAACTGGACACCGGTAGGAACGACCGAAGCACCGTTCGTTGGAACTTTGAATGGAGATAATCATAAGATTATTTATCATATCAATGCACCGTCAAGTGATTCACAAGCTTTCTTTGGAGTTGTAGGCACTGGTGCAGAAGTGAAGAATCTGAATTTTGGCGGAGAAGTAACAGGACGTACTATCGTTGCCGGAGTGGCTGCCAGCAGTGCTGTGCCTTTGGAGAACTGTAATGCGGACGAGGTACTTGTCAAAGGAGAAAATAATCTTGCCGTATTGGTTGCTTCCGGTGATGAGAAAGACGAGCGTATTCTGACAATTGGCAAGAAATTTCCCACGTTGATAAATATCACTATAGGGGATACGTTCGCCAGTGAATTACTTGATGCTCTTCCAATGGATATATCTGTGAATGTATTGACAAATGAGACTAATGCGGATATTTCCTACAATGCCTCAAATGGAAAAATAACTGCTGATATTAGTAAGGGTGGTTTTGAAACAGGTGATATTACTGTTGAACTGAAACTGGCTCAGACCGGAAGTGGTGCGAATGTCGTATCATTGGCGAAAACAATAACGATTGCTTCGAAGAAGATGAATGAAGGTGGAGACGGTTCTGAAACTTCACCGTATATTGTGGCGGACGGGGAACAGTTGGCAACTATGATGACAAACGCTCCTTCAAGTTATATTGCTTTGCAGAATGATATTCAGTTGGCTGATGAATGGACTGTGTTAGGAGAATTTACAGGCGATTTGGATGGCAAGGGATATACTGTAACAGGGTTGAAGATAAACGCAACAACTGCTAATTCCGGATTTGTGAAAACAAATAAGGGTATTATCCACGACCTTAAATTTGTAGATGTAAATATTACCACCACACAATCTTTCGGAACAATAGCTGGAATAAATCAAGGAACAATTCGTGATATAGAAGTATCTGGTAAAATAGCTAGTACGCATACAGGTGATCTGCTGGGTGGTATTGTTGGAGATAATATTGCGCAGGGCGTTATTGAAAACTGTTATGTAAATTTGGATATGACAGCCATTTGCGGTATGGTTGGAGGAATTGCCGGTCGTAACAAAGGTACGGGGAGTGGTGCCATAGTACGTAATTGTACATCGGAAGGAACTTTGACTGTCACCGCTTCTAAAACACGTATCGCCGGTATTGTTGGGCGTGGTGAAGGACCGGACTTGATAAAGGGATGTCTTTCTTCAATGACAATTACCGCTACTACTTCCGGTGCTAATGGTGTTGGGGGAATTTTCGGAGCCAATAATAACGATAACATGAAGATTGAAGAGTGTATGTTTACCGGAACCGTAAAGAGTGGAAATGATGTCGGAGGTATTGCCGGAGTAGGAGTTAATGTGCGAAACTGTTTGGTTGAAAATGCCTCGGTAAGCAATACGGTAATCGGCTCTAACGGAAATGCAGCAGGCGTATGTGGTACTAATAAAAAGTATGCTACTAACTGTATTGTTCGTAATGCTGAAATATCCGGAATCGTTGGAACTGGTAAGGCTATTTCTGGAATTAATGGAAACTATCAGAATAACGGAACCACCAACGGCTGTGTGGTAGAGTCTGCTACAATAAAAGGTGCTAAGGTACAGCGCATTTCTGCTATCAATCCTGCAACTGTGAGCAGCAATCCGGGTGCTCCTTTGGCTAACAACTGGGTATGTAATGTTACACTTATCGACGGAAACAATGAAGATGTCAGTTCTTCCGCAACTGATGATGAGGCAGGCTTGGACGGTGGAAAAGTGACCTCGAGTCAGATAAACCAGTCATGGTATGAATCATTAGGTTTTGATATGACTGTTTGGGAATGGAAAGATGGAAAACTGTCTCTTAAGAATGTTGGTTATAAACGTAAATGAGAAGAATTATGAAAAGGATAAATAAGATATTTACATTCATGTGCATACTGATCTTGTTCAGTGCTTGCACCAAAGACCAAATGATTACTGACCTTACGGATGAAGATGGAACTACTACTTCTTCCAACAAGGCAACCATCTATAAACGTGGCTGCGGATTTAGCCTGGGCACAAGCACCGGACAATGGTGGGCTAATATCATCAACCTGAAAGCCAACTGGTATTATACATGGGGACTGACTGGCTGTCAGGACCCATACGCCCCGCAAAATGTAGAATTTGTTCCGATGTTTTGGGGACATACCAATGTAACCCAATCCAACATTGACATGGTGAATGATTTATATCGCCAGAAAAAGATATTCTATGTGCTTGGATTTAATGAACCGGATTTATCTTCTGAAGGGAATATGACCGTAGAACAGGCATTGGAAGACTGGAAGAAACTTTCGGACGGGCTTGACCCGGGTATAAAACTGGTAAGTCCGGCTGTATCCTGGCCCGGAGCTGCATGGTTCAATGACTTTATGAAAGGTGTGCAAAGCCAGAATCTGCGAATGGATTATATTGCCCTTCATATTTATATGGGGCAATCTCCCAAAACGTATGCTGATCAGGTAAAGAAAATTTTCTCTACTTATGGCAAGAAGATTTGGATTACAGAGTTTGCGCCTAGAGATGACAGTGCGACTTCCGGAAAGCCTGAAACCAATAAAGTTTCGGAAGAGTGGATTCGTAATCATTTTATAGAGCCGGTACTGACAGATTATGAGAATATGGATGAAGTCTTTCGTTATGCCTGGTTCAGCGGAAGCCCGACAATGGCAGGTCTGTGGACTTCAATGTTAGTTGATAAAGATGGTAAACTGACTTCTTTGGGAGATTATTATGCAACGATTCATCCGAATGACGATGCTGCTCCTGCCAATGGAATGACAATGCCACAATGATGCTGTATATGAGAATAAAGACATTTGTACTTGCAATGAGTTGTTTCACCCTGACCGTTTTTGGTCAGGGTAACAATTCTGTTGAGAAGAGAATTGACGAACTGGTTTCGCAAATGACTTTGCAGGAAAAGATTGGGCAGATGAACCAATTGACAGGCATGGGACTTTCAAAAAATATGAAAGAGTCTGTCAAGACTGGTAAAGTCGGAACGATCCTGAATGAATTGAATGTAGAGGTGGTGAACGAACTTCAGCGTATTGCCGTAGAAGAGAGTCGTTTGCATATTCCTTTGATCATAGCTCGTGATGTTATTCACGGATTTAAGACTATTTTCCCCATTCCTTTGGGACAAGCTGCTTCATGGAATCCGGAGATAGCGGAAGAAGGTGCACGAGTTGCCGCTTTGGAGGCAAGTGCTACGGGAATTCGGTGGACATTCGCTCCTATGATAGATATCTCACGTGATCCACGATGGGGACGTATCGCCGAGTCTTGTGGAGAAGATCCTTACTTGACTTCTATCATGGGAGTAGCCATGGTAAAAGGTTTTCAAGGGACAGACTTATCGGCTCCTACAAGCATTGCTGCTTGCGCTAAACATTTCGCTGCTTATGGAGCGTCCGAATCCGGTAAAGATTATAATACAACTTGGATTCCGGAACTTTTGCTTCGGGATGTATATTTACCACCGTTTGAAGCGGTAGCAAAAGCAGGAGCGGCAACTTTTATGTGTTCCTTCAATGATATAAATGGTATTCCTTCCTCCGGGAACGCTTATCTGAACCATCAGATATTGCGTAACGAATGGAATTACGACGGGGTTCTAGTCAGTGATTGGGGATCTATTCAGCAAATGATTCCTCATGGTTTCTGTACCGATTTAAAGGATGCGGCGATGAAAGCGGCCAATGCATCGGTGGATATTGATATGATGGGATATGCATATACTAAACATCTGGAAGAATTGGTGAGAAGTGGACAAGTGAGTGAGAAAACTGTGGATGAGGCTGTTCGTAACATTCTTCGTCTGAAGTTCAGGCTAGGATTATTTGATAATCCTTATACAAAAGTTGAGAAGAAGTTACCTTATTATACAGACGAATCGTTGGCTAAAGCAAAACAGGCTGCTGCGGAAGGCGCTGTGTTGTTGAAAAACAATGGAGTGTTACCATTGAAGAAGGAAATAAAAACGATTGCTGTGATAGGTCCGTTGGCGGATGCTCCAGCTGATCAATTGGGCACATGGTGCTTTGATGCGGAACCAGAACATGCTGTCACGCCATTGGCGGCTTTACGCAATTTATATGGCGGGCAAGTGAAAATAATAGCAGAACGAGGATTACAATATAGTCGTGATAGCAGTGAAGAGGGGATTGCAAAAGCTGTAAAAGTGGCAGAACAAGCTGATGTTGTTCTAGCTTTTATGGGTGAAGAAGCTATCTTGTCCGGTGAAGCGCGTTGCAGGGCGGATATTGATTTGCCAGGTAAGCAAACGGAGTTATTGGCTGCTTTGAAACAGACGGGAAAGCCTGTGGTTATGGTAGTAATGGCGGGGCGTCCTTTAACGATTACCCGGGAGACAGAAATGGCAGATGCCATTCTGTATGCTTTCCATGGTGGTACAATGGCGGGACCTGCTTTGGCTGATTTGATATTTGGTAAACTTATTCCTTCGGGAAAACTTCCTGTGACTATCCCGCGTATGGTAGGACAAATTCCTATTTATTATGCGCATAAAAACACAGGACGTCCGGCAAGTAATATAACCTTAATGGATGATATTGAAATCGGAGCAAAACAAACGTCCATCGGTTTCACTAGTTATCATTTGGATGCTGGGGATAAGCCATTGTTTCCTTTCGGATATGGATTGTCTTATACGACGTTCCAATATAGCGATGTAAAACTCTCTTCGGAGAAGTTGAAACAAGGTGATAAGTTAATTGTCACTTGTAATATTACGAATGTAGGAGACTATGATGCCAGTGAGGTGGTACAGCTTTATGTCTGTGATCGAGTAGCTTCTTTAATTCGTCCGGTTCGTGAATTGAAAGGATTCAAAAAGGTATTTATGAAAGCAGGAGAAACTCATACAGTCAGTTTTCAACTTTCTTCTTCTGATTTGGCGTTTTGGCATGATGCGAAAGTGAAGAAAGCAGAAGCAGGAGAGTTCCTTGTTTGGGTATCTACCGATAGTCAGACAGGGACACCTGTTCGTTTCCTTTATGAAGAGTAACTGATCACTTGAACTCAAGCTACAATGTGTTTCATTCGGTTTTTATTGTCAATCTGTCAGGATAATGATTAATCCACTGATTATCAGTGAATATATGGCTGACAATAGATGCTGATAATAGGCTGACAAATAGGAAATAAGATTTCTATTGTCAGCCTGTTTTTTGCTTTTTAATAACTGAACTGTTTGATAAATAAGTGGTTATGTGGTTTGGAGTAGTAGTGCTTTCTTATTAATATGTACTGTACCTATGTATATCTTTGTGTTGTATTAAAAATCTCAAAATAGAAAGTAGTTGGTCATTCGTTAGATAATTGCCTTCTGCCTCTTTGTCCATTCTGGCCAAATATGGATTGAGTGGATAAATGAAGGACTTAAAAGTAAAATACATAGTATTAGTGTGGAAATATTAAGGTATGAATTCGCTTCATTTATAGTGCCTTATTTTACAAGTTCAATTTTTTCTTGAGTTGCTTAATTTTTCTAAAAGTTTGTGCCTCTTTCGGGGACAAAAATCCCAGTCTTTTTCTTGGTCTTTGATTAATTTCCAATGTCATTTCCTCTATATATTGGTGTGTAATATATTCGAACGAAATTCCTTTCGGTATATATTGCCTGATTAATCCATTTAAATTTTCATTTGCTCCTCTTTCCCATGGGTGATGTGGTTTTGCAAAGTAAAAATCTATACCTAATTCTTTCGTAATATATTGGTGGTCTGCAAATTCGTATCTTTGTCCTTCGGTTAATTGTTTCATCATGCGACTGATTTGGTAGGAGATTGAGGGAGCAAGATAGAAACTTTATTCCAAGGGAGAAGCAAGATGAAGAGTTTTTTCATCCGCTTCTCTCTAAAAATAGTTTTCTACACGATCTTCTCACTCAACTGTCGCATTTATAACTTGAACTTAGGCTGTTAAGAACCAAGATTTTTTTATTTCATTTCTCATATTCTCATTGTTTTTGATAAACGAAAGATAATCAAATAGATATCTTATGAGAAATACTTTTTAAAACGGGATTTCTCATAAGTTTCCCCATATTTTAGCTCAAAATCTGCCTTATTCTCATAGTGTTTCAGGGTATTTCTCATAGTCAAAAGCCATTCGTCCTTCCTTTTTTCTTTCGACTTACCTTATTCTTATCAGGAAATGAAGCTACTATTTAGATAAAATAGTGGCTTTTTGCTTGAAGATGCTCATTAGTTTCAATTGTCCCATATATTGTGGGAAAGTATTCCCATATATTGAAGGAAAACTTTCCTGCAAAATGAGGGAATCCTTTCCCAAGCTGTTGGGAATCTTTTCCCACAATATATGGGACTAAGACACTGTATATGGAAATAAGCAAAAGGAATACATGGTTCTATTTATTCAATGCCTGTTTCCGGCACACTACACTATGAGAAATACCCTGAAACACTATGAGAATAAGGTCTATTTTGAGCTAAAATATGGAAAACTTATGAGAAATGCCGTTTTTTAAAAGTGTTTCTCATAAGATATCTATTTGATTATCTTTCGTTTATCAAAAACAATGAGAATATGAGAAATGAAAATGAAAAATCGCTTGCAGGGAGCACGGGATAGATTGTATTTAGTTCATTTTTTGTACCAATAATGAGTCTGTTCATATCTCAAATTCAGTTTCATTTATTTTTTGTTGATCGTTTGTATCGTCCGGCATACCTTTCCGTTTTTATCCACACCTTCTATGATAATATCCTCCGGTGCAGTGCTGTCCGGAGTATAATATTCTATAGTTGCTTTTCCGTCTGCATCTAGTTGTAAGGATGGATTCCAGTAGATAGTGCTTCGTAAATCCGAGCGTTGATCGTTCTTTTTCTCGGGAGTATCATAAGTCGGTTGATAGAACTCTACTGAATCGCTATATCCCAATGGAGTACATGTGATAATGCCCTGTGCCGGTCTTGCCGGAAGATCCTTGCCGTCTTTCAGTGTGATGACAATAGCACCTGCTGAACCTCGGGAACCTAATATCGCTGCGTCAGCACCGCGAAGAAGGCTCAAACTGGACATGTCACTGGTTTGAATCATGGTCAATATGTCGTTGTCGTCTTCATAGACAACATCATCAATGACGATGACGGGTTGTTCGGGATTGTTGCGGATATGTATTTCGTTTCCGTTTGTCACACTGACCCCTGGAAGCCTGCTGACTGCATCAAAGGCTGTTTGTGCCCCGAATCCTTCAAGCCTTTCTCCTTCGATAGTGTAGGTGTTTATTCCTCCTGTATAAATACTTTCCGAGCTGGCTTTCTTGCGATTTCCTGTAACCACCACCTCTTTCAGGTTGTATACTCTCATCCCGCCTTCCATATAATACTGGTCGCGGGTATTAAGCAAATAATCTTCCATGAAAGTGGTGGTTCCGTCATAGAAAGGAGACTTGTGTGAGGCAACCGGATATGGAGGAGTATCAATCACAATATCCACTCCGGCGAATCCTCTTTTGGTGCGTGCCTGAACCAGGAAAGTCGTACTATCTCTGAAAGAGGTATTGGCGATAAATTCTCCCTTGTCATTTGTGGTAGTAGTGATAACGATGTTTCTTTTTGGGGCCAAAATACAAATAGGACCTTGTTTTACATTGCCTCCAAAGAATCCCTTGATACGTCCGCTGATAGTTTGTCCCTTTTCTATATAGTTGGTAAGGTTTAATGAAGGCGAAGTCAGTACATTCCGGATATGGTGTCTTCGCCATCCGTGCGTCATCATCAAGAAGTCTATCGTGCGGAGAGTACGCAGGTCTTGCTGAAGAACATAATACCCCGGATTTTCTACATATCCTTTCAAATCTGAAGTTAGTAGAAGATTGGATATGATATTATCTGCAAGCGAGTCCGATTGTATGCTTCTTCTGTCTGTAATGCTGACGGAGAAACTACCTTCTACCGGAGTTCCATTATCATCCTTTGCTGAAATTTGCAAGGAAACCTTTTCTCTTTTCCCGTATGTCGGCTTATCCGCAAGAATTTGCCATTGATGTGGATTCCGGTCGGGTACGAAAACTAAACGTTCACTAAGTGCGTTTCCCTGTTGGTCAATTAACATAAAATGGGTGATACCTGCGTTGAATAAACTGTCATTCATTTTTCCAAAAGTTCTGTTGGCACTGACTGGTTGCAGGATTGCCAGCTTCCCACGAGTGTGTGCAATCAAGAATAACTTTTGAGGCCACTGGGTAGCTTCTGTTTTTTGGATTTCGTAGCGTATTTCCTTTTTGTAATGCGTCATGGAAAGAGTGATTCCTTTTTCTTCTGCGGCCGGAAGATCAAATCGCTTGGTAATGCCGTCACTAGATTTGGCAATCACATAATAGGAATTCCCTGCAATCGGATTCAAGGTGAAAACTCCCATACCATCATGCTCCGAGCGAAAAGCAGTTAAGGTGTCTCCTTTTGCATCGAACAGAAATCCTTCTATTTCTGTGGAAAAACCATCCGATCCTTGAGCCTTGAAAGCAATATTCTGATGAGCAACGGTCAAGAGAGCTCCACCTTCCGGGAAGAACTTAACATCAAAGTCTTTTGTAAATGAAGGCAGATAGAAAGTTCTCTTATAAATATATTGAGGGTCGTCAAATTCTACTTCAATGTGGCGCGTGGCAATAGGCTTCAGATCCGGCAGGGAAATAGAAATCATCCCATTCTCGTCTGTCTTTCTTTTACCTTTGTCTTTAATCTTCCCATTTTCAATGTAGCGGTAGCGGATGGCGGTATTTTCGAAAGCCTCTTGGGTATTGCTGGTAAATTTTATCTTGGCTGTATAATGTGATTCGTCTTCTTGCTGATACTCAATGTTTGAAACAATCGTGTTGTCAATCGAATTACCGATTTTCAGATTACGTGAATAAAAGAATTCCGGTTCCTGATTAAGCATCCAGTTGCTATATCCCCGCAAATAATAATCACCTGCCGGGAGAGTGGGAGGGAGCGTGAAAGCGTTATGAAAACCCAGTGAATCTCTACGAATCTTCTTGCGTTCTACGATAGAGTCGGAACGGTTGACAAGCTCCGTAATGATGAAGTTACTTTGCGTATTGTCTTGATGGGTAACAGAGTTTACCAGATATCCCTTAAACCATATTTTTTCTCCTGCCCCATAAAATGGCTTGTCCAGATGTAAGTACAGCTTCTCTTGTGGAACTTTTTCCAGTAGATTAAAATACGCAATAATGGTATCTTGTACGTTTTGTCCCGACAATGGGGCAAAACAGAACAGTATTCCGAAAAAGAAAGCTGTTAAGCCTCTATGGATAGAAAATGTAGTTTTGTTTTTCATACGGTATGTGTTTGATGCTACCTCTATGATTTGTGCATCCAGATCGAAAGCACTTTCCTTTTTACTGCCAGTATGTTAATCACCGATACGGCGATGAATAATAGAACGCCCATGCTGATAGCTGCCCATAATGATCCTGTTTCCAGTTGTGGAAATAACAATCGGATGCTGTCTATGTAGTAACTGCGTAGCCAGGAGACTAATCCGATGGATAATGTGAGTACGATAACATTCAGTCCTACCGTGAGCAACTGATAAGGCAATGCTACCTTGTTGGGACTGTACCCGATTAATAACAGACTCTCCAGCTTAGTCGTATTTTTCTGCAAGAGCAAGAAAATGCTCAACATCAGGATATAGAATGAAAGAATACTGATAAATAAACCTACTCCCAATACAATGCCTACGATAAGACGGAGGAAATAAGTCGTTTTTCCGGCATCCAGCTTGCCGTCTTCCGTTTCATATCCTTTCTTTTGAAAATAACTGGCGATGGCTGAATCAGCCGGATTGCTCACTTCGATAATCAACCGCGCCGGCTGCGCTTCTGCATTCGGTGCGAAATTCTCATTAGCCCATTTCATGAAAGACTGGGGAACAAGAATCGTATTCAGACGATTGGAGAAGCCGACGATGTTTCCTTTGTACTGTTCCACCCGTCCGTTTCCACGCATCATAATATCCATTTGAATCAGTCCCATTAGTCCTTCCGAGAGCTTGGGGAGACTGCGGCTCTGTGCAAAGCCGAAGTTATAAAGGTTCAGATAGTTGCGGGGAATAATAATGGGGATGGTATGCGTGCTTTCGTCGAAGTGCCATTTGTCGAGTTTGATGTCGACAAACTCATCAGGAACAGATTCAAAGAACATATCTGTGGAAAGATGAATACCGGCTTCCTGCATGCCCAACCCTGCCGATACTTTGAATTGAGAAGGAGTGAAGGCGCCTATTGTTTTGGTGAACGGTTGTTTCTTCAAATCCGCAATATCTTCGGCAGAAAACGTATTACTCTTTCCGGCAAAAGAACCGAGTGTACTGATTTTCTTTGTAGCTATGATGAAATCCTTTTTCATAAAGCTGTCTCCTTCGGTGAATACCGGAATGACATCTTTATAAAACTGCACACTAAGCAATACAATCATCATGCCGAATAGATTGGCTAAAAAGAAACCGGCTAGTTGACCGATACTGATATGTTGGCGGAGGAGTTTCCAGACAAGAGTTGGCATTTTATTTACGATTTTACAATTTACGATTTGAAATGTTGCAGTGAAAAGAAACCGATGATTTTCTCACTTATCATTTCCCGCTCATTCTTTGTTATTTATCACTTGTTACAGTTGAAGTATATGGTTATAAGGCAATTCGATATGTTTACCGATGGAGGTTGCGATTACTCCTGCCCCTTGCGCCTTTGCCTCGGCAATGATAAGTTCGCCCATGATGCGGCTGTTATCATCATCCAGGTGGCTGATCGGTTCGTCCAGAAATAAAAAATCGAACGGCTGGCAGAGTGCCCGGATAAAGGCGACACGTTGCTGCTGTCCGAAAGATAGCTTGCCGGCTTTTACATTAATTTTATCTGCGATACCCAGTCGCTCGAAGAATGATAAGATTTCTTTTTTCTTTTTGCATCCGGTAAGGTTATTCTTCAATTGCACATTTTCAAGAGCGGTCAGTTCTGTGAAGATGCGTAAATCTTGAAAAAGCATACTTAGTGAATGCTTTCTTAGGTCGACCCATTGCTTCACGGAGTATGCTTTGATATTGGTTTCATCGAAATTAATAATCCCCTGATAGTCGTTGCGATAACCGTAGATATAGCTGCACAACGAAGATTTGCCGGTGCCGGAAGCAGCTTCAATCAGATACATTTCTTCTTTCCGGAAGATAAGATCCTGATGCCATACATCCGAAGTCACCGAATTACGGTCAGCAAACACTTGGGGAAGTGTTTGCTGCAGGTGAATACTATTCATACCGTTTGTTTACATATTAATTACATGCCGGCAAATTGCTTGGCAAAGTCTACGATTTGTTTGAGAGCGTTGACGTCTTTATCTTTCAGGCAAAGGTCGATCTCGCTGATTTCTCCTTCTGAACTCATCGACAGATAAGAAACCTTATTGGCTAACTCAATATATGTTTTAACTTCCTGTCCTCCGAAACCTGCTACCATTTTAACAACAGGCAAGTCCAGTATTGCTTCAGCGTTGATTGCTACAAAGATGGTTTTTCCCTTCATATCCGATGTGTATGGAGCGTCTTTTATCGATTTGTCGGCAGCTTTACCTACGTTCTTGTAGAGTAACTCATCGTTGGTAGCATACATTTGTTTATCCTTGATACCGAAGAATATATTCATACCTTTTGTTTTGTAGACATATTCGTCCTTGCCAAGTTGAATGATATCTTCCCCTCTTTTCATTCCCAATGACTGCTTGTTCTTATAAATTGTTTCGAGGGCATTACCGTTTTTAACGTCAGCATACATCATGAAAGTAGGAGCACTGTTCATCGTTACGTTGATTAACCCGGCAGAAATATCACCATTGAATGAGCCGAACAACTCTTTTACTTCGTCTGCTTTGGCAATAGATACTGTATTGCGGAATTCTTTATTCTCGCTCAACAAATTATAAAGCCCTTCTCCTTTCACACCTACATTGAAGAACATCAGTGTGGAAGACGGGAAGTATTTAACGAAAGTGTTGTTTGCTTTTCCAAATGACTCCATTTGTTTTTTTATAAGAGCTTTCACGGCTTCGTTTTCAGTATAGTTTTCTGTTTTGAGGGCAATCTTGCCTTTCTCAAAATTCAGTCCTCCTACAAGAGTGATGTCCTCTGCTTTCACCTCGGTTGGTAACCCCATGCTTATCTGGTTGCGGTAGGTTGCAGGAATAGCTTCCATAGAAGCAAGGAAGTTAATATCACTTTTCTGCTTTTCCATTTTTTGGAAAGCTCCGGATTTTACAATGCTGTTATCTGCCGTCTGTTTCAACAGATTAGTGATGGCTTCTTTGGCTTTGTCAGTTTGAGTCGTTCCGCTTACATTAACAACCAGTACAGTAGAATTATTGAAAGCGAGCAAACCACCGTTCATCGTTGTAAAACTGTAACCGTCAGCTTCGCCTACCGGCTGGCAGATTTGTTCTTTGGCCATGACATCGAGTGAAGCATGAAGGTCGTCCTCATTGTTCACTTTACCTACAACAGTGGGGTAAGGGAAAGAAGAGGAAGAGAATACATAGAATGGAGATGCTACATCGATTCCCGATTCACCCGGATTCTTCATGACCTTTTCCAGTTGTTGGAAGGTAGCGGCATTCATTCCGCTTTTCAGTGCTTCCAGTACTTTTTGTTTTGCAGCTTCATTCTCTTTGTCATCCAATCCCGCTTTGCTAGCAAGGGATTTGAGGTTGATAGAGGCAACTACCGAAGCGTCAGCCGGTATCACATTGGTATATTCCGATGTTTTGGAACATGCTGCCAGAAAAACAATCAGTACTGCCAGTACCGAGAGTCGTGAAATCGTTTTCTTTGCCATACTTATGTTATTTAAAAGTTGTATAATCATTGATTCAGACGTTTCTTTTCATTATTGATTTTGTAGATTCAACGTATGGCAGGCCACTAGTGCGGCTGTTTCTGTACGGAGTCGTGATTTGCCCAAACTGATCGGAATAAATCCCTGTTCGATGGCTTTTTTCACTTCTTCTTCGCTGAAATCTCCTTCAGGTCCCACTAGGACAAGGGCGTCTTCTCCGGGTTTTAGGACATTCTTCAATAAAGGTTTCTCACCTTCGTAACAGTGGGCGATAAACTTCTGTCCTTTGAACTCCTGTCTGATGAACTGATCGAATTCGATCATTTCGTTCAATTTAGGCAGTCGTGCCTTGAGAGATTGTTTGATTGCTGAAATGAGAATCTTTTCAATACGTTCGGTCTTGATGACTTTACGTTCCGAGAAACGGCAGTTGAGGAAAGTCAGTTCGTCAAATCCGATTTCGGTAGCTTTCTCTGCAAACCATTCGTTACGGTCCATATTTTTTGTCGGTGCCATGGCGATGTGCAAATGGCACGGCCATAACGGTTCCTGAAAAATAGTTTCTTTGATCGTTACGAAACAACGTTTGTTGGTCGCAACAGTAATTTCAGCTTTGTAGAAGTTACCCTTACCGTCGGTAAGAGTGATTTCATCTCCGATGCCTAATCGCAGAACACGGGTACAGTGTTGTGCTTCCTCTTCGGGAAGTTCGTTGTTTTTCTGTATATCGGGAGTATAAAATACGTGCATAATATTACTTACTGATTTTTATTTCTTGAATTGATTTGGTCACGTATCCGGGCGGCTAATTCATAATTCTCATCTTTGATAGCCTGTTCCAGTGCTTCCTCAAGTGTTCTGGAAGTAGCACCAGGCAAATCATGTTCTTCTTCAGCCTCTTTGTCGTTGTCCGTTTCTTCAGAACGGGTTCTTGCTTCCGACGATATGTGAAGACATTCTTGTTCAAGAATCGATTCATAAATAAGGATCGGGCAGTCGGCACGCACAGCCAACGCAACAGCGTCTGAAGTCCGTGCATCGATACGTATAATCTCTTCGTCTTTTTTAAGGTAAATATAGGAGTAGAAAATACCATCCTTTGCTTTGTAAATTAATACACGTATCAGACTGGTACCCAATATGGTGAGGCTTGTTATAAACAGATCATGTGTCAACGGGCGGGGAGTTTTTACTCCCTTCAGGTATAAAGCGGTAGCCTGGGCTTCCGCGGGACCGATGATGATAGGCAGTTGCCGTTCACCGTCCACTTCGCCTAATAGCATAGCAAACGCGCCTACTTGCGCCTGGCTGTTCGTGATATTTATAACTTGTAATTCTACCTTTTTGTCCATCGTTCTCTTTTACTTAATTTGTTTTACTCTCCTGCTGGTGTTTATACTTGAATACCAAGGCAAACAGAATGCCGATCACCAGGGCATAAGCTGCGAATATCAGCCAGATGTCCATCCATTCGCGACTCACCAGTCTGCCGTCAGCATACACAGAGAATGCGTCAACTACCGCACCGCTGGCATATCCACCAATGATGGCTCCCAGTCCGTTGGTCATCATAAAGAATAATCCCTGTGCACTGGCACGGATAGAAGAATTGGCTTCCTGTTCAACAAACAACGAACCGGAAATGTTGAAGAAATCAAAGGCCATACCATAAACGATCATGGAAAGGATCAGCATCCATAGTCCCGATCCCGGATCTCCGAAGCCGAACAGTCCAAACCGGAACACCCAGGCAAACATACTGATCAGCATGACCTGTTTGATTCCGAAATGACGCAGGAAGAAAGGTATGGCGAGAATAAACAGTGTTTCCGACATTTGTGAGATGGATAGTAGGATTACCGAATGTTTCACTCCGAATGATTCTGCATATTCGGGGATGCTGGCAAAGCTACTAAGGAAAAGATCACCGTAAGTATTTGTAATCTGCAATGCCGCACCTAAAAGCATGGAGAAAAGGAAGAAAATAGCCATCTTCTTTTTCTTGAATAACACCAGCGCATCCAGACCGAAAGCGGAGAGCCATGATTTGTTTTCTGATTTAGCCGGTCGGCAAGCCGGGAGGGTGAAAGAATAAAGCCCGAGCAGTAACGCGGAAGCGCCGCCTACATAAAGCTGTGCACTTGAATTCTTAAATCCGGTAAGGTCGACCGCCCACATGGCACAGATAAAACCGATTGTCCCCCATACACGGATAGGGGGGAAGTCTTTAATCAGGTCACATTTATATTGTTCCAGTGCATTGTACGATACTGTGTTAGCCAGGGATAGCGTGGGCATATATACCAACAGGTTGAGTAACATTGCCCAATACATTTGGTCATATCCTGTTACGGTAGAAGCATAGAAGAGGCATCCGGCTCCTGCGATATGGCAAAGCCCGTATAAACGTTCTGCATTAAACCATTTATCGGCAATAATACCGATAATACCCGGCATTACCAAAGAGGCAATCCCCATAGTGGCGAAAATGGCTCCGATCTGTCCTCCTTCGAAATGGAGTTCTCTTCCCATATAGCCACCTAATGATATTAACCAGGACCCCCATACAAAGAATTGCAGGAAGTTCATAATAATCAAACGAACTTTTATACTCATGACTTTTTTTAATTTGTGTTTCTCTTCACGTTCATAAACCTTGCAAATATAATATTTTCGTTGAATAGGTGGACAAGTAATTTGATAAAAAGGGGATAAAAATGGCATAAATGCGAAGAAAAGAGGAGATTTAGTCGTGAAAAAACAAATCAGGGGGGTATAAAAAAAAGAAGGCTATCTATCCCAGACAGCCAATCTTTGTTAACCTTAAATCTAATACCATGAAAAACACGGTGCAAAGATATAGGGTTTATGTTATAGAACATAATGTTTTCTCGAAAATATTCCATTTGTTAACTCTAATTAACTTTGAATCTTCCATTTTTCTGTTACAGCCCTTCTGCTTTACCACAGAATTTGATTATTCTACATAGAGTACCAGTCCTTTCAGGTATTCTCCTTCGGGATGATAGATGTTTACCGGATGGTCGGCAGGCTGAGTCAGTTGGTGCAGAATGCGCACACTGCGTCCTGACATAGCTGCTGCGGTAAATACGGCAGTACGGAAATTGTCTTTGCTTACTACTTGCGAACAAGAGAAGGTAAACAGGATGCCGCCCGGTTTGATTTTCTCAAATGCTTTGGCGTTCAGTTTGCGATAACCTTGCAAAGCATTCCGCAGGGCGTCTTTGTGTTTGGCAAATGCGGGCGGGTCGAGAATGATTAAATCATACTGGTCGCCCATGCGGTCGAGATATTTGAAAGCGTCTTCGGCAAAAGCTTCGTGGCGGGAATCACCGGGGAAGTTCAGTTCTACATTTTTATTAGTCAGATCAATCGCTTTGGCAGAGCTGTCGACAGAGTGGACGAGCTTTGCGCCTCCGCGCATGGCATAGAATGAGAATCCGCCGGTATAGCAGAACATATTCAGTACCGAACGGTCTTTGGCATAACGTTCCAGTAAAGAACGATTTTCGCGCTGGTCTACGAAAAATCCGGTTTTTTGACCTTTCAGCCAGTCTACATGGAACTGTAAGCCATATTCTTGCGCGATATTATTACTGCTTCCTCCTTTCAGAAAACCGTTTTCGGGGAAAAGATCTGCTTTAAAAGGAAGAGTTGTTTCTGATTTATAATAGATATTCTCGATCTTGTCGCCCATTACTTCGGATAAAGCTTCGGCAATTGTCATGCGGTCTACGTGCATTCCTGCAGAGTGTGCCTGCATAACTGCAGTTTTGGCATAAACGTCAATAACCAGTCCGGGGAGATTGTCTCCTTCACCATGAACGAGCCGGTAAGTATTGTTGGTCGGATTGGTGGCGATGCCGATACTGCGACGCATATCGTATGCAATTTCCAGTTTACGTTTCCAAAAATCGTGATCGATAGGTTCCTGATGGAAAGACAGTACGCGCACAGCAATACTTCCGATTTGGAAATGTCCTTCGGCAATAAATTCTTTTTTTGAGGTGTATACTTCTACAACTTCACCTTCATCGGGCTCTCCGTCAAAACGAGCGATAGCACCGGAAAAAATCCAGGGGTGGAATCTCTTAAGAGAATCTTCTTTACCGGGTTTGAGATATACTTTATGCATAATATAGCCTCTCCCTAACCCTCTCCCAGGGAGAGGAGGATTGAGATAGTTTTGTTATTGGTTATTAATTACTTATTTTATTATTTATCACTTATCATTTATCATTTATCGTCTATGACTGCTGGTTGCTTATAGGGTCGGTAGTGACTTCTTCCCTTTCCTTGGAAGCAGGCGGGAGGGCAGCTATTTCCCAATCTCCTGTCTGTTTCAGCTCTTGCAACAGATTATAGATGTTGAGGCAAGCCCATGCATCCGTGGCGGCATATTGTTTCTGTCCGTCGCTCAATACATCAGCTTCCCAATTGGACAAGCGCTGTGATTTGGATATTTTTTCTTTGAATAAGATAGCATAAATCTTTTGCAGACTTTTGTCCTGTATGCCGAATTGGCGCACGTAGTCCTGTAATTCGATACAGCTTTGTTGAGTAAAAGGTGCGCGTTTGTGCAGCATCATAAAGTCATCTTTCAGTGAAAGTCCCACTTTGATTACAGCCGGGTTTTCTAATAAATCAACCAATGGCTGGGTCAATCCCGTCATATTGAGCCGGAATAGGAAACAACATTCTTCAGAAGAAATCTGGAGGAGTGCTACTTTGTGCGATTGTCCTTTGGTAAAGGAAGGACGCGTTTCACTGTCAATGCCTATCACAGATCTGGATTGGAGGTAAGCTACTGCTTTTTCCGTTTCAGCTTCCGACTGGATAACATAAATACGTCCCGGAAAAACAGTTTTCGGGAGTTCTTTTAGTTCATCTTTGTCTATGGTTCTTCTTACAATCATTTCTATATTTATTCATCATCGTGGCAATGGCAACCGTCTTCGTGACAGTGGCAATCATCGTTGTGGCAATGACAGCCTTCTTCTTCACAACAATCGTTGTCGTCGCTTGGTTCGTAAAATCCTTCTTCATTACCATTCTCTTGCTCCTCTTCTTCCAGCTGGTTGTATTTCACGTCATGAAGGGCGCGTAGCGTGTTTACCAGTTTCTGTCCCCACAGTGTGCCGAAGTTTTCCTGGCAGATAGCCAATGAATCATTCATTGTTTCGTTCAGTCCCAGTTGGAAGACAAATATGAAATCTTTAATATCCTGATAAATGTCAGCCAGATCTTCCGATATTGATTTCTTGATAGGTTGGTCGCTATAAACCATATCTTGCACGAATACGTCCAGATAATCGTCCTTGTCACCCATCAATCCTGAAAGATTGATACGCAGAATTTCGTAAATCTCTTCCGTGACATACGTTTCGGGCGCCTCGTCCCCGATCGTCTCACATTTGGGCAGCATAGATGCTTTGAGATAGAGTAGGGGGAGTATTTTTAATGATGTATCAACGAAAGTACTACGCTTCATGCGTTCGGCACGTTCGAGAAATGCACAAAATTCGGCGGCTACTGTAACGAACTCAATTACGTTCTTATCAAATATCGTTTGGCTTTCTTTTTCCATGATCTATATTGATTTGAAACGCAAAGGTAAGAAAAAGGATTGAATGAGCGTAGTGCTCGTTATTTTTTTATTATTTTTGCAGCTTAGAATCTCATTCCAGTTTTATAAAAAGAATAAAAGACTCATGGCAAAGAAGAAATTAGATAAGGAGGCGGAAAGCACTCCCTCTTCCCCCAGTAAAATTGTGGCTGTATGTAAGAATGAAACTGTTCATTTTGTGATTGGATTGATGCTGGTCATCTTTTCCGTTTACCTGTTGTTGGCTTTTTCTTCCTTCTTCTTTACGGGGGCTGCCGATCAAAGTATTATCGATAGCGGCAGTTCGGCGGATTTGGCGGCTGTTAATAATCAGGTGAAGAATTATGCCGGTTCACGCGGAGCGCAGTTGGCAAGTTATCTGATAAACGACTGTTTCGGCGTTTCCTCTTTCTTCATACTTGTTTTTCTGGCAGTGGCGGGATTGAAGTTGATGCGTGTACGTGTGGTCCGCTTGTGGAAGTGGTTTATTGGCTGCACGCTTTTATTAATCTGGTTTTCCGTATTCTTCGGATTTGCTTTTATGGATCATTATCAGGATTCCTTCATTTATCTGGGCGGTATGCACGGATACAATGTTAGCCGTTGGTTAATCTCGCAAGTAGGAGTGCCTGGTGTATGGATGGTCCTATTGATAACTGCTGTCTGTTTCTTTATATATATAAGTGCGCGTACTGTTATTTGGTTGCGTAAACTTTTTGCGTTGAGTTTCTTGAAACGCGAAAAGAAAGAGAAGGAAGAAATCATCCCGGAAGGAGAAGGCGATCAGGAGTTCACGACTTCCCAACCGCAAGAAGTGGAGTTCAATTTGAAACGGACATATAAACAGACACCTCCTCCGGCACCTGTGATGGATATACAGGCTGAAGAACCCGTGAAGGAATTCCCAGTCAATCAACCGGAGCCGGAAGATTCTCCTTTATCTGATGAAAGTGAAGGAGTGACTATGGTGTTTGAGCCGACTGTCTCCAATCCTGTTCCCGCTGTGCAGGAAGAATCTTTGGAAGAGGCGGAACCCGGGTTTGAAGTAGAATCTGCGGCTTCTGAAGAAGAATATCAAGGGCCGGAACTCGAGCCTTACAATCCCACTAAGGATTTGGAAAACTACCGTTTCCCGACTATCGACCTGATGAAGCATTTTGAAAATGACGATCCGACGATTGACATGGACGAACAGAATGCAAATAAAGATCGTATTATCAACACATTGCGCAGTTTCGGAATCGAAATCAGTACGATTAAAGCAACGGTAGGACCTACGGTAACTTTATATGAAATTACTCCGGAACAGGGAGTACGTATTTCCAAAATCCGTGGTTTGGAAGATGATATTGCATTGAGCCTTTCGGCTGATGGTATCCGCATCATTGCTCCGATACCGGGTAAGGGAACAATCGGTATTGAAGTGCCGAACAAGAATCCGAAGATCGTTTCCGGGCAAAGTGTGATCGGAAGCAAGAAATTCCAGGAATCCAAATATGATCTGCCTATTGTATTGGGTAAGACCATCACGAATGAAGTCTTTATGTTCGACCTTTGCAAGATGCCGCACGTATTGGTGGCGGGTGCAACCGGTCAGGGTAAGTCAGTAGGTTTGAATGCTATTATTACCTCCTTATTATATAAAAAGCACCCGGCAGAATTGAAGTTTGTACTGGTCGATCCGAAGAAAGTAGAATTCAGCATTTATTCGGTGATCGAAAATCATTTTCTGGCCAAACTTCCTGATGGGGGTGAGCCGATTATTACAGACGTAACGAAGGTAGTGCAAACCTTGAACTCTGTTTGTGTGGAGATGGATACCCGTTATGACTTACTGAAAATGGCACATGTGCGTAATATCAGGGAATATAATGAGAAGTTTATCAACCGTCGTCTGAATCCGGAAAAGGGGCATAAGTTTATGCCGTATATCGTAGTGGTTATTGACGAGTTCGGAGATTTGATTATGACTGCCGGTAAAGAAGTGGAACTTCCGATTGCCCGTATTGCACAGTTGGCACGTGCTGTCGGTATTCACATGATTATCGCTACACAGCGTCCGACTACTAATATTATTACAGGTACGATTAAAGCCAACTTCCCGGCGCGTATTGCTTTCCGTGTATCTGCCATGATGGACTCCCGTACTATTCTTGACCGTCCGGGTGCTAACCGCTTGATTGGTAAGGGGGATATGCTTTTCTTGCAGGGAGCTGATCCGGTACGTGTACAGTGTGCCTTTATCGATACGCCGGAAGTAGAAGAGATTACAAAATTCATTGCCCGTCAGCAAAGTTATCCTACTCCGTTCTTCTTGCCCGAATATGTGAGTGAAGATAGTAATAGTGAAGTAGGGGATATTGATATGGGACGTCTCGATCCGTTGTTTGAAGATGCAGCCCGGTTGGTTGTTATTCATCAGCAAGGCTCCACTTCATTGATTCAGCGTAAATTTGCGATTGGCTATAATCGTGCCGGCCGTATAATGGATCAATTGGAAAAGGCCGGAATTGTAGGTCCTACGCAAGGAAGCAAGGCCCGTGACGTATTGTGTATTGACGATAATGATCTTGAGATGCGATTGAACAATTTACAGTAACAGTTCGTTTATTAATCAAATGAGAAAGTACATTTTTAGTGTTTTAATAGCTTTACTGTCTTTGCCTGTGATTGCTCAACAACAGCAGTCGCAGGCTAAAGTCATTCTTGACAAAACGGCAGAGGCGTTTCGTAAAGCAGGTGGTGTGAAGGCTGATTTTACTGTAAAGGCTGTGACAAATGGCTTGGTAGAAGGGACTGAAAGTGGAATGATTCAGTTGAAAGGAGAGAAATTTGTACTGAAAACATCTGATATTATCACTTGGTTTGACGGAAAAACGCAGTGGAGTTATGTGACAAAGAATGATGAAGTGAATGTCAGTAATCCGACGCAGGAAGAGTTGCAGCAGATAAATCCGTATACATTTCTGTATATGTATCAGAAAGGATTCTCTTACAAGTTGGGGGCGACCAAAACGTTTCGTGGAAAAGCCGTTTGGGAAGTCGTTCTGACTGCCAGAGATAAGAAACAGGAGTTGGAACGTATCACTCTTTTTGTGACGAAGGACACTTATGAACCTCTATATATTTTGCTTCAGCAGCGTGGTCGGCAGACACGTAATGAGATAACCGTTACAAGTTATCAGACCGGGCAGAATTATACGGATCGTGTTTTTACTTTTGATAAAAAACAATATCCCAATGCAGAGGTGATAGATTTGAGATAACATGTTTTTATAACAAAACAATAAAGATAAATTAAAATGGCAGAAATAGAAAAAGTGAAATGCCTGATTATAGGTTCAGGACCTGCCGGATATACGGCAGCGATTTATGCAGGACGTGCTAATTTATGTCCGGTACTATATGAAGGATTGCAGCCGGGTGGCCAGTTGACTACTACCACAGATGTAGAGAACTTCCCCGGTTATCCGGAAGGTATCAGTGGTCCGCAATTGATGGAAGATTTGCGTGCACAGGCAAGCCGTTTCGGAACAGACGTTCGTTTTGGTATCGCTACGGCAGCTGATTTAAGTAAAGCTCCTTATAAAATAACAATTGACGGTGATAAAGTGATTGAAACGGAATCATTGATTATTGCTACCGGAGCTACAGCTAAATATCTGGGACTGGAGGATGAAAAGAAGTATGCCGGAATGGGTGTAAGTGCTTGCGCTACTTGCGATGGTTTTTTCTATCGTAAGAAAGTGGTTGCTGTAGTTGGTGGTGGTGATACTGCTTGTGAAGAAGCGGTTTATCTTGCCGGTCTTGCATCCAAAGTATATTTGATTGTCCGTAAACCTTTCCTGCGTGCATCGAAGATAATGCAGGAGCGTGTCATGAATCATGAGAAGATTGAAGTTCTTTTTGAACACAATGCGGTTGGTTTGTTTGGTGACAATGGAGTAGAAGGGGTAAACCTGGTGAAACGTTGGGGTGAACCGGATGAAGAACGTTATAGCTTGCCTATCGACGGTTTCTTCCTGGCCATCGGACATCAACCGAATACAGAAATATTCAAAGAGTATATTGATACAGACGAAGTCGGTTACATTATTACAGATGGTGATAGTCCTCGTACGAAAGTGCCCGGGGTCTTTGCTGCAGGAGATGTGGCTGATCCGCATTATCGTCAAGCTATTACGGCCGCGGGAAGTGGATGTAAGGCAGCTTTGGAGGCAGAACGCTATCTTTCTTCCAAAGGGCTTGTGTGATAAATATATCTTCGATATAAACGAATAAATGGCAATCACCTCATTCCGGTGTGATTGATTATCAAATAAAACGAGGGTGTCCATTACGGACACCCTCGTTTAGTTAAAGTTTTAGATTAGTATAGTTATATAATTTAAGAGAGAGATTTTTATTTCAGGAGTTGTTTTTCAATGATCTGCACATACTTTTCCGGCGTGGCACCAACCTCGATAATTGGTTTGCCGCCTACTGGGATGAAGAATAGCGTAGGTAATGCTTGTACGCTAAAGTGGCTGCATAAATCTTTTTCTTTATCAGCATTTACCTTATAGAATATAACTTTTCCTTTATATTTTTCAGCTAGTTTTTCCATTTCCGGAAGTAGACGCATACATGGACCGCACCATGTAGCCCAGAAATCAATGACTATCGGTTTGTCTCCATTATAAATGAAATCATTTCCTTTTCTGTAGTCGAAAATGTGTTCGAGAAAGAACTGGCGGGTAATTGGATTCAACTTACCATCTTCAACTTTGGTTTCCGTCACTTTAGCTTCCGCTTCCGGTATAGGAACCATATCGAATGGCTGGAAGTAAATTTTCTGATGAATATAGTCAATAGATATAATTCCGTAGTCCAGTATCTTTTTGCCTAATACGGAACGTTTCAAGAATGGGTTTTTCACTGCCATGGCATCTTCAATCTTTGTTTTTACAAACATCGTTTCAGGTAAGATGAGGCTTTCCTGTTCTTGATTTTCCTCTTTATATCCATTGGAAACTTTTTGGTTACTTCCTTTGGTATATTGTGTACTCCATGTATTGAAATCTGCTTCGGTAAGATTCACCAATCCTTCGCTCCACGTGTCCAGGACAAGAGAAACAGGCTTTCCTTGAATGTTTATCGGACATACTATTCCTAATCCCGTTATCAAGTTAAAATTTTCCCGATAGTTAAGTTTCATATAAGAAGGACGGTAGGGCTGTGTAATCGTAATTTTCTTCCGTTGCATGTCAATGGTTAATACAGAAGTGCGGAAAACAGCACCACTTAATACACCCATAACCCCTAGCTTGCGTAGATATGGTTCATCTTCCAATGCGAAGGCCGGAAGATCGTTGGCAAATGTATTTTTACCAATAGCTACTGTTGCCATTTCATATACCTTTCCGACAGGTACCTGTTTAAATACAAAATCTTGGTAAGAACTAAAAGTTCCTTTCTTTTCTGTATTGATGTGTAACTTCTTGAGAGCTTCAGGGAGTAGAGCGTTATGTCCTGATAAATCGAGGACAAAGTCAGCCACTTCACCATTTATGGTGGCTTCCACGATAATTTTTCCATCAATAGTTTTGAATGGAATGACCTCTGTCATACTGTTTTGTGTTTGTGCACTGATACCTCCTGTAATACAGAATGCAAGCAAACAGAGATACATTTTGGTTATTATTCGTTTCATATATTCTTTCTGTTTAAAGTTTATTTCTCTTTCCTGATTTCAATTCTTTTCTCTTGATTATCTTTTTTGATGATAATATAGCCGGTATCACCAGGTATAGCATTCATAATTTCTTCTACAGCCATTTGGCTCATTGGACAATCTTTCAGTGAAGTTCCGTTGATATTAATCACTTCGTCTCCGAAAGCAACTGTATCTTTCATGCTATTCCATATTGTGGTAATTTCGAATCTTTCGTTCCGTGGCAATATACTTACGTTCCAAAGAGCAGGAGCACCTCCCATGTCGATTTTTTCTTCTTCAAATGGGAGGAAGTAAAAACGTCTCCGCATATAATCGATAATTACTTTACCATACTTCAGTAGATCCACTCCGATGATAGTTCCATTCATGACAGTTGTTGTACTACCTACGTTCGTGAATTCTTTTCCCATGATATTGATGGAAGGTACAGATACTTTTTTAATATCCACCGGCTTGCCTAACCCTGTTATTCCGGCAGCTACGATACCATATCCATGATTGGTAAGTTGCGAAACGTCAGCCAGCCTGTTGTAATCTTCCGTAGAATAAAGTAGAAAGCCATTAGCACCTGTGTCAAACAGAACCCTTAAATCATTATTCCCTAATCGAACGTTGACGATGGAATGATGTTCTGTTTCATCCAACAAAGGAATTCCGTCTGTTACTTTTAACCTTTCGGGACGATACGGATAGTTGATAACCATTATTTTCGAACGGGAATCGAATGTTACAACCGATTGTGCGAAGGCATCTCCTCCAAGAATTCCGACAACTCCCAGTTCTGTGAAGAATGGACTTTTAGGTAGTACCATCGTTTTCAACTGTTTGATTTTATAGCTTTTTCCGATAGAAATATTCTGTACGTGGGCTTCCTGATAGTTGGAGCCTTGTGCATTCACATCAGAAATACGCATATATCCTGCGGCAGTAGCTTTCATTTCCGTTGCTGCATCATACATGGTCCCTGTTCTTCCTCCGGTATCGACGATGTATTTTACTTTTATGCCATTAACGGTGACGGGTATGATGATTTTCTCATGGATGAATTCATAAGGAATGGTATCGCAAACCTTATTCTGGATTTGCGCTACCATTTCTTGTCCACAGTTTAGAAATAATAGCAACCATAAGCCGGTCAGTATTCCTATTCTTTTCATATCATTCTTTTTTATAGATAATATCTTTTACGCCGGAAGCTGTCTGTATTGTAAGCTTCGTCTGTTTTTTCTCTTTCAATTCCGGTATTCCGTTCAGAATACTTTCGCAGAAGTCATATTTTTTAGTAGGCTTGCCATTAATTTTAATTACTTTATCCCCTACTTCTATCTTCCCCTTTGTACTGCTCCAGACGGTAGATACATATAAGTCTCCGTCTTTGACCGTCAAATCGAAGTTATTACATTGATTGTTGATCTCATTATCCGGTTGGAAAGCCTCAAAATAGAATCTTCCTCGCGGATAGTCGATGGTTACTTTACCGTATTCCAGCAACTTGACACCTAGTAACGTATAAGGGTGTTTGCTCGTACTGGTCGTCAAGTTACGAAATTTGGTGGCTCCTACTGACAACGTGGGGATATATACTCTATAAGAAGAAGCTTTCTCCGCTTGTCCGGCTACTCCGATGCTTCCTTCTCCATATCCTTCAGAAATGACTTCCAAAGATGCCTCCGGCTTAATTTTCTCAAAATCACTTTCAATAAGAGATAGCAGACTGGGACTACCTGTATCAAATAATACAGTAATGTTGCTGACCGGGGCTATCTGTACATTGACAATCGGCATGCCCCCTTCTTTTGTGAAATTCAGCATTTTCCGTAAAGATACCGTAGAGGGTTTTTCGGCAGATGTGACTATGATATTTTTTGTCTGCGAATCAATGCTGACAATGGTACTTGCAAATAAATCGCTGCCGATGATGCCGTCTACTCCAAAACATTCCCAACCTTTTACCTCATCGATAATCAGTGATGGGGCATGTTTAAAGTTAATAACATTATCGGGAGTCGTCAGGTTTTCTATCCGTGTAGTTTTGTAATAACTTTCCACGTTGTTCACATCTGTCACCTTCATCGAGTCTGTTGCCACTATTTGTAGTCCTTGGCAGGCTTTAGTCGTGAGAGCAGTGCGTCCTCCGGTATCAAAGATGAAAGGGCGTTCAGTGCCGTTTACTTTCATTTCGACAATCATTTTTTCGCCTACCATCCGATAGGGTATGGTTGCTTTATATTGTTGGGCGAATAAAGGGACCGCCATGCAAAAGGCGATGACGGTTCCAGTTAGACGAGTATACTTCATAGATTAATCTTTATTTGCTGACTTTTTCTGCTTCCAAGATTGCTTGATAAGCATTTACGATACCTCCGGAAATGCATAGGTCATCAAAAAGGAATAAATCCTGTGAAGGTCTATCGTCCACGCGGATTCCTTTTTCTACTTCAACACCTTTGCGTGAGGTGACGCTCTTTAATAAAATGTCACGGATTTGAGAACCGGTCAGTTTAGGGAAATAAGATTTCACAAGGGCGGCTACACCGGCTACAGTAGCTGAAGCCATTCCTTCACCAGTTCCTTTTTGGTAAGTATCGCCCATGTAGGAAGAATAAATATCCGTTCCCGGAGCATAGATATCGAGAGCCGTTGCACCGTAGTTCGTGTTCAGCACCGGATTACCTTTCTTGTCAGATGAAGCAACCACCATGAAATTGGTAAGCTCACCATCTTTGCTCATTTTCCGGTTCGGGAAAAATTCGCTTTTATCCATGTCTACTGATAGATCCCAAACAGGAACAATAACTAATGCTCCTTTCTTTTCTGCTTCTTTTAGTGCATCTGTTACCCATTGTTTTTGTTCTTCCGGATATAAAGAGTTTTGTTCCGGCAGTAAGATTACATCTGCTCCATGGTTTACTGCATAGCGGATGGCCAGTGCCATATCTTTCAGGTAAGGTTCTCCTTCTCCCGGGTGAATGCGCAAGGTCATGATTTCCGCATTATCAGCTATACCGTTACTTCCAACACCGTTGTCACGTTTGGCTGCGATGACACCTGCTTTCATTACACCTGTTGCTGCGTCTGATGTTAACAGTACGTTATTGCCGTAATGCGTGTCATTAATATCCATAGGATTGTCACCTACAATTTCTTTACGGTTGTCTGTGCCATATTTCTTTAAGGCATCTGCATAGGCTGCTTTAGCTGTCTCTACGCTTTTCTTTCCCATATTCTGATATACGGGTTCCCATTTGTCTGTATTATAGAGACTGAAGTAGTAGGCTGTAAACACAAAGGCAACTTCAGAAAGACTGTCTCTTTCTGCTTTGGGATCATAACAACTTTGGAAATCCTCAACGGTTAATTCTTTTCCCGGAAAACGTTTTTTCATGTCCTTGTCGAACTTTTCAACATATTCTTCTATAACATAAGAAAGTTGCAAGCCGCCATATGTACCTCCAATTCTGGATTCCGGCATAACCTTAAAACGATAGTAATTGTATTCCTCCATATTTTCCGGTGCGGGAACCTCCTGACGTTTTCCGTTAACGATTTTATAATATTTCTTTCCATCAAAGACATAATCAGCGTATTTGTCTTTGAGGCGGAAGAATTCACGTTCTCCTTCGCGTGTCAGAGCTTCCATTACCTGTCCGTCTTTGCCGCCGATGAAGTTCCATCCATTGATGTCGTCAACAAACCCGTTCTTATCATCGTCTTTCTGGTTCTGTTTTTCTTTCGGATTGATCCAGATAGCATGTTTCAGGTCCTCGTGTTCTACGTCCATTCCAGTTCCAATCAATGCAACAACCGGTCTTTTTTTAGCTTTCTTTTTGTTGGCTTTCAGGTAATCATAGGCTTTGTTTACTTCGGCTCCGTACACACTGTCCTGGTCGAAAGAGCAGTTAAACCAGTCCAGTTCGGATTGTTTCTTTTGTGTTTCTACCTTTTGTTTGACTAACTGGGCCGATGCTGCAATGCTGACAAAACAGCATACAATAGGAAATATAAGTTTCTTCATTGTTGGATGAGTTATAATTTATACAGTTTATTTATTTTCTAATTTTTAATATGGCTTCGCGCACTTGTTCACCTCGAACATTTCGTGCTGCAAGTTTGCCTTCTTTGTCAATGACTACAAGGAAAGGGATAGAGTAGAAGCCATAAGCATTCTGGATAGCACTTGGAGTTTTACTGTTTTTAGGGAATCCTGTCTTATCCCACAGCATCACCCACGGAAGCTTTTCTTCATCCAGCATTTTTCTCCATTTTGCTTCGCTGTCATCCAGCGAGACACTGATGAATTCCAAGTCATCAGCTTTCAGTTCGTTGTATATGGTTAGCATACTACGCATTTCTTTGCGACAGGGACCACACCAGGAAGCACAGAAATCCAGTACGACAATTTTTCCACGGAAGTCTTTCAAACTTACATTTTTTCCGTTGGCATCTATGAAAGTAAAGTCGGGACATTCTGCACCGATAATTTGGTGGGATAGGACCTCTACTCTGTTTACCAACCATTTGGCAGATAAGGACTTTCTGTCTTGCTCTGGTATCATGTCCAATAGCATTTTGTTGGATTGGTAATCATTTATATCTGCCAGATAGGCTAATGCAGCTGCCATGCTGGGAGTGAGTTTTCCTTTGACAGAAGTAGAAATCGTTGCTATATCCGGATCTCTTTCTGTGGGCATATAGGTTTGCAAGGTCAGAAACGGATCGATACCGGTGAATGAAAGCGAACTTTGTTCGGGGTTCTTTTCATCAAAGTAACCATTGATTGTTACCGGATTATTTTCCAGATAAATATTCTGTTCAGTTTCTCCTAAATAGAGTTTGTAGACATCAGGAATGATGTTTATTTCATTGGTACTGAATGTGCTGTTAGTACCGATGATACAACTTAATACAACGCCTTCATTCATATCTTTTATTTGCAAAGTCGTTGGTTTTAAGACCTTTATTCTTCCAGATATTTTCAGTCCATTATTTCCCCATACAGTGGCACCGCATAAGAGTAATATGATTAGCAATAGATTTCCTACTTTTGTCATTATTATAAGTTTATTGTTAATTATCAGAGTTCTTATTCTTCATCGGGAGTCTCCTGTATTGTAGGTAAAGGTAAATCCCAATCTTCCGGTCCGTTGGCTATTGCTTCCAGATCGATCTGGTATTTTTCTTTTAAATATTTCTGTACGAAAGCAAACTTTTCGGTGAGAAAAGGATATTTATCAGCGGGGTATACCTCTGCTAGTCGTGCTTGGTTATAGAACATGGAAAGATGCATATATCCTATAAAAGTCTCTTCATTGGTTGGAGGATAAGAGTTATTATCTGGTGTGCTGATACTACTGAATACATACGTGTTTACACTTCCCGGATATCCTCTGGTAAGATAATAGTTTGGGTCATCTTCCCTTCCCAAGCCTGCTATCAGATTGGTGACATGGTCGAATCCCACTTCAAATTCTTCAGGTATAATGATGTTTCCGGCTTTTACTGCTTTTTCCAATACGGGACCCAATATCATTTTCCGACGCCTGTCAAGTATTTCCCTGTCTGTAGGGATTAAATAAGGATCTCCGGGATTGTCTTCTCCAAACATACAAGTGCACCAAAAATCCAATCCATCGCGATTTTCGTGTATGGGTACAATCCAACTTGCTAGGATTACGCCTCCAACTTCTAATACGCTTTTACTATGGACATTGTATCCCAAATACCAATACATAGGCAGAACTTTAGAAGTGATCGGCGGATTCAAGTATGTAAAGATATGCTTTTTCATAAATTCGACATAGTAATTGGTCATTTCATCATTTACACAGCCTTGGCCTTCGTAGCCACTACCGTATGCTATACCTGTCCAGCTACGGTTGAAATCCTCCTTTTGCAAATCCTTATAAATCAGATATACATTATAGTCTTCGTATATTTGGGCGATGTCATCGTCCCAACTATTATTTCCTTGAGGTACCTTGAAGCGTAATTCAACGCCTCCTTCTGTAGGAGTCAGTGTGTCTTCTTCATAACATGAGGTGAATGCCATACAAGCAAGTAACCCCCATAAGATATATATATTTCTCATATTCATTTCCTTTGTTTAATTCATCAGATATATATTATTAACTTTCCCGTTTTGGAGCTAAAGGGTTTTGTTCCAGTTTCTTATTTTTAATCAAGACAGCGTCCGGTATAGGCATAGTATAGGAAGGGTCATTCTGTTTTAATGTATATACCTGTTCTCCCCATCTATGAATAATTTGTGGCATTCCGTAGCGTCGGAGGTCAAACCATCGTTGCCCTTCAAAACAAAGTTCTTTTCTTCTTTCATTTTTGATGAAAGTTTTGAGTGCATCGCCTGTCAATCCGGTCGGTTCAACAAATTTGTCGGGGTCATAACGTTTAGCCAGTAAGGTTTTTAAAGCAGAGAGTGCTGTACCTTCGTCATTATTATGAGCAGCTGCTTCTGCTAGATTTAAATAGGCCTCACCTAGTCGGAAGGATAAGGCAAAGTTTTCCGATCCACTAGGCTCACCTGTAGCCGAAAGTTTGTATTTACCGAAAGTAGTATAAGAGTCTTCATAGAAAACTTCATCATCTTTATTGAACTCTTTTGCTATATACTTTTCTTTTCTTAAATCTCCATCTTCAAAGCTTTCAATCAGGTTATCAGAAGCGATAAAAGCTTCTCTGTAGTAGGTGGTCTTACCAAAGTAACCTTCTTCCTCATACTCTACCGCCTGATCATTGAACACGGTAAGGTCTGAAACGCTTCCGTATAACCAAATAACTTCAGATGATTTTAAAGATGTAAAATTATAATAAGGCTCTGCCACTGTTGGAGAAGGGAGGTCGTTTAGATCTATTAAAGAGAAGGACCAGTCATTTATTACTTTATTGGCGTATATAGCTGCATCTTTCCAGTTTTCCATATAAAGAAAGACACGGGATTTCAATAATTGTATCATTGGAAGGCTGACCAGATAATTGGGCTCATATTGTTTATCTTTGCTCAAAGTAAGGAATAAACGTTCGGCTTCATTCAGATCGTCTACAATCTGGTTGTATACTTCCTCAACGGTGTTTCGTGTCATTAACAGTTGCTCTTCAGGGAGCAGGTTGCTGTCTAGTTTGAGCGGAACTCCTAAAGCTTGTTTGTTATAGTTGTATGGTGCTCCAAAATGATTGACTAACATAAAATAATAGAAAGCTCTTAATCCGAGGGATTGGGCTATTACATAATTTTTTTCAGCCTCCGTACCATTTACGTCACCGATATAGTCAAGAGCTGCATTTGCGCCTAAGATATAGTTATAGTATCCTTCCCAGATATTATGAAGATTGTAACCATTTCTTTCCATAATGAAAAACATATCCGGTTGCCATGTATAAACAGCTTGTTTGGCCTCTACATCTTTTAGAGAGTTAATACTAAATTCATAATCAGTTTTATGAAACTGAATATCATCATCGAAGAAACTAAGAAAGGCTAGCAGGCTATTACCTTTGTCTTGTCTGGGATAAGCGGAGCCTATCAGCATTTCTTGCAAAGCATTTGCATCTTTGGGAACATACTCACTTTGAGATTTAGGCTCTAGAAAATCTGAGCAAGAGGATAGCGATAGTAAGGCTATTCCTATTAGTATATATATAATTCTTTTCATTGTTTATCTTTTTATTTTTTAGAAACCAATGTTAATACCTAATGAATAATTCCGTGGAAGTACACTGTTGCTAACTTCCGGGTCGAAACCGTTGAAACGTTTGCTGGCGATAACGAAGATGTTATCCATGTTAAAGTTGAGTGATAGATTTTTCATATATATCTTTTCGCACCACTCGCGTTTCATTTGCCAGGATAGGCCGATGTTGCGACAGCGTAAGAAAGAACCACTGACCACCATAGCGTCAGATTGTTCCCATAATGGAATTCTATAAACACTCTCATTATTGGGCAATTCCACATAGGCCATACCTGCTCTGGGTAAAGAAGGAATAATTGTGTGTGCTTCATCTCCCGGTTCTTTCCAACGGTTCAACAAATCGCGGTTTATATTTGTATACGGATCTGGCATATAATACGAACTTGCGAACTGTTCATATGGCGATGGTAAACGTTTCTTGTTACCAAGTAGAAGTGAAAAACTTGTGTTTAAAGTCAATGATTTATAGCGGAAACTTAAGCTCAATCCACCGGTGAAATAAGGCTCTTTCTGACCAGAATATACCAGATAAGTAGTCGGATCGATTTGTCTGCTACGTTCTTCTTCCGGAATATCCAAAAGGTTGAATAAAGCTTCACCGGTTTTCCCGTCTAATCCGGCAAAAGAGTATGACCAGAAACTGCTGAGCGGATATCCTTCTTTTAGTACAATATCTGAACGCCCGCTTAAAAAAGAAGCTGCATTGACATCAATGTCTGTATGTCCTCCTTCATTCCAGTTCTTCGAAGCATTCAGGCTGACACTTAATGCGTAGTCTCGTTTCTGTATCGGGGTGAAAGTTAGTGTATATTCGATACCTCTGTTGTGGATAATACCACCGTTGCGTTTCATGGATGTTATTCCATATTCATAAGGTAATTCCAGCTCAACAATCGCATTGGAGCGTCGTGTATAATATTCCAAATTCATATAAAACATACTGAATAACTCCAGGTCTACACCGAAATTCCATGATTTGGTACGTTCCCATGATAGATTCGGATTTGGGATTTGGGAGATGGTAGACTGATATCTGTTGTATAGATTAGCTACTTTCCCCTGATTTAAAATCAAATCCGGACTAATGCGCGTTACTGCATTTCCTTGAATACCATAGGTGCCGCGGAAATTTAAGGTTGTTATCCATTTTACATATTTCTTCATGAAGTCCTCTTCTGAAGCTCTCCAGGAGAAACCGAATGAATAGGTAGGATCAATACGGTGATTAGCATCTTGACCGAAACGGTTGGAGGCATCATTACGTATGTTTGCATTAACGACATATCGGTTTTTGAGTGAATATGCCAATGTGGCGAATACGGAAAGGTAATTGTCTGTAGTATTGACCTTTCTCCATCCACCGTCATATATCTTTTTTAAAAGCCCCCATCCTTCGTCTTTAGAACCTGTAATAGGTGTAAAAGCTTGTGGAGTGGTTGGTAATGTTATTACTTCTCCTCTATCCGGGGCATATCCCCATACAGTATTGCTGACACTTTTATTGGTGGAAGAACGTAATTCCATACCTATTAAGGCATTAATTCGGTTCTCATTATTGAAGGCTTTACTGAATTGAAGTTTATTCTGAATGTTGTAAGAGTACTGCTGTGCGTTGTTTGTGAATAATTCACCACCAAATGGGAGTAAGGCTGCTCCAAACTCTTTACTGTTTGGTGAGACAGAGTTGAAATCATAGCCACGATATGCTTCAGCAATATAGAACGTTTGTTCGGTTTCCCAGGCTTCGTTCGTACTGTTATTATCAGAATATCCTCCGGTGAACTGGTAAGTCAACCAGTCCAGAATATTCCATTTCAAGTCCAATGAGGCTGACATAAAGCTTGATTTGGATTTTGATCCACTATTGTTCCGTTCATTTACGAAATTGTATGATAATGATTTTACTCCGCTATTGTATGTATATGTGGCGTTCTTTTGATAGTAGGCATCGGGATCTATTGAACGATTGGTAGTAGTAGCGTACCCCATAGGATTGACTCCCCCGGCAAAGCCATTATTCGTCGTTACGCTACCGTTAATCGTTGCATTTATTGTCAGTTTTTGTACCGGGCGTATGGTGATGGCAAGACGTCCGGTCATGCGTTCACTATCGTTTCCAATTTCCTGTCCTTCGCTATTGGAATATCCCATAGAAGCTGCATAACTGTATTTATTTGTCCCACCGGAAACACTTATATTATGGTTATGACTGAAAGAGCGGCGGGTTAGCAGTTTGAACCAATCCGTGTTTTGTGTTTCCAACACATTGCGTTGTGCCAAAAATTCTTCAGAAGATATATCATGCGACAGATACATATTCAATAATCCTTCATAAGTATACATTTGTTTGATTGGTTCTGCGCCATAAGGAGTTCCCCAGTTAAAAGCTTCTTGTGAGAATTGTACTCTTTCTTTGGAGTTCATATAATTAAACTGTCCATAGTTAGGGCGCGTACCCATTACAAAATTAGATGTGTAATTGACGCTTAGACGATCAGTCGTATTCTTTTTGGTTGTGATCTCAATCACACCATTCGATGCTTTCGAACCATAAATAGCGGTTGCGGAAGCATCTTTCAGAATACTGATGCTTTCGATATCAGCCGGATTTAACCAAGAGATTTGGTTACCGATGATGTTTTTTAAGTCCTCTGTCATTAAGGAAGATGCATTCAGTTCCAGCGGGTCTTCCTGAATAATGCCATCAACTACCCAAAGTGGATCCTGATTACCCAGCAAGGTACTGGTTCCACGGATTTGAATTTTCGGGGCAGTACCTACACGGCTACTTGTATTGGTGACAATCATACCTGCTACACGTCCCTGCAACATTTGGTCAATCGTGGTATACGAAGGCATTATAATATCTTTCGCTTTTACTGTGGTAATAGAACCTACCAAGTCACGGCGCTGAATATTCTGATATCCGGTTACAACTACTTCATCAATTTCTGTACTAGAGCTATTCAGAGTGACATTAATTGTTTTCTTTCCTGTATATCTTACGGTCTTTTTCTCCATTCCGATGAATGAATAAGTTAATATTAACCCTTCTTGCGCAGGAATATTAAAGGTATAATGTCCGTCCAACCCGGCGATGGCCCCGTGCTTTGATCCCCGGACGGTGACCGTAGCTCCGGGAAGTGCTTCACCGCTAGCGTCACGTATCCATCCGCTAATCGTGATTTTATTATTTTTTCTTTTCTTGATAACGATAGCGTTGCCTGACACTTCATAAGTCAGATTGGTCCCTTCCAGACATTCATCCAGAATCTCGGTGATCGTTTTGTTTTTTGCCCTTACACTGATATCAGTTACGTTAGCGATATCTTCTGTTGCATACATAAAGACGAACTTTGTGCGGTTTTGCAAGTACCAAATCGTAGATTCCAGGCTTTCACCTCGCAGATCAACGGAAATTCGCTGATTGTCTTGTGCTTGAATCATAAGTGAAGAGAGGGAGAATATCCATAAAAGACAGAACTTGACGAAATATCTGCTTACGTAAGATACCCCCTTTGATGAGGATTGTGTTCGTTTTTTCATAATGCGTTAGTTATAATATGTATTAATAGTTATTGTTTATAGGAAATGTGCAATATACCTTCTCTCTGTTTTATGTCTACCATATTTAATTCCATTATCATGTCGATAATGGGATTCATGTTTGCATAGCGGTTGAGATAAGCTCCGATTTGTACCTGTTTGGCTGCGTCGTCTTCAAAGGTGTATTTGAATCCGTACCATTTGGAAAGATATGACATTACATTCTCAAGAGGAATATTCATGAAGATGAATGATCCGGATTCCCAGGAAGTGTATAATTCTGTATTTACGTTAGATACGGTACTTTTCCTACTATTTTTGTCATATGCGAAGTGTTGGTTTGGAATCAATTCATAATCTTCATTTTCACTGTTAATCTTTACAGCTCCACTGACTAGTGTTGTACTTTCCACTTCTTCATCCGCATAAGCCCTTACGTTGAAAGAAGTTCCTGTCACCCGAATAGAGGTATGCGGTGTCTGTACGATAAACGGATGTGCTTTATCCGGAGCAACATCAAAATAGGCTTCACCTTCAACCTGTACGATACGTTCCTTATCGTTGAAACAAATAGGGTAAGTCAGTTTTGATTCTGCATTCAGATGTACTTTTGTGCCATCTGAAAGGACAATGTGACATTCCATGCCATGCAGTGTACGGAGTGTGTTCTTGATTTCTTTCACTTTGGGTTTGTTGGCAGGAGTTTGATAATTGATCCCTTTAGAATCAATGATGAACATTTCAGCTACACCTTCCGGGAGGACATTATCGAAAAGATTGAAGGTGTTGCCGTTACTTAAAGTAAGTTCTCCGCCATGGGTTCCTGGAGCGATTTCGCCGATGGGCTCTCTGGCTACCCAATTATATATAAGGTAGGAAGCCGGTATTATCAGAAGCAAAATGAGAGCTGCATATTTCAGGCTCTTTCTCCATGAAAGGAAACCGGATGCTTTTTCTCCTCCCAATAGCGGGTAGATTTTGTCCCATGCTTTTTGTGAAGAGAAACTTTTGATTAACTGAGTGTTTTTTTCATACGTTTCCTCATTCAATATTCGTTTGGCTAGCTTTTGATGCTCCGGATTTTCATTAATCCATTCACGGTAGGCTTTTTCTTCCTCCGGGATAGACGAATGTGTGAATAGAGAAGCAAGGAATTTTGCAATTCTAAAGTTTTCTTTGAATGAATTCATCGTTTTTAGGATTTGTTTGTATATAAAACAATCCAATCGAAAAAACGGGGTAATCAAAAAGTTACTTTATTTGCATAAAAAGAGTAATAAGGCGTAATTTATACCTTTAAGACTTTCGCGGAGTTTGCGATAGGCGATTTTCTTTAACGTATGGACAGTACCCTCTGATATTTGCAATTTGTCAGCAATCTCATGGTTTTTTAACCCTTTCATAGAGTATAATATAATATTTCGCATTTGGGTAGGCAATTCTTCTACCGCTTTGCGAACTATGCGGAATGTTTCCTGTTCGATAATAGCGGCTTCAAAACCACTGTCAAACTCTTCTTGTCTGGGGAAAACTGGAATGTCTAATTGTTCATGTTTGAGATGATTCAGACATTTGTTTCGAGTGACGGTATAAAGGAAACTTTTTACTTTCAGAATGTTATCGAAATCTTCTTTCCGCTCCCAATAAGCTAGCAACGCATCTTGTGCGATGTCTTTGCACACTTCTTTGTCATCAATATAGTGGGAGGAGAAAACACAAAGAATAGGATAGTAGTCATCAAATAGCTTTTTGAAAGCTAGTTTGTTACCACGTTTTATGTCTGCAATTATATTTTCTATATGTATGTTCACTATTTAGAGTGGAGGATTGGTACAAGGAACTTATCCAATCTTACTTATTTTTTTCAGCTTTTCTTCTTCGATGATTTTGATCTTTCTTCCATCGATCGTAATCAGCCGTTCCGTAGCGAATTGCGACAGTGTGCGGATAGCATTCGAAGTAGTCATATTAGAGAGATTAGCTAAATCTTCGCGTGAAAGATAAATGCTCAAAGTAGATCCATCTTCTTCCAGCCCGTAACTTTCTTTCAGAAAGATGAGAGATTCGGCCAAGCGTCCGCGGATATGCTTTTGTGTCAGATTAACGGTACGTTCGTCAGAAATGCCGAGGTCAATAGACAACTGGCGGATAAAGAACATGGCCAGGTCGTTATTTTGGGCAACTAAGGTCAGGATAGCATTCATGGGAATCAGACAAACAACGGAAGGCTCGAAAGCTGCTGCAGCAGTTACAAAATCTTGTTTGGCAAAATAAGCACGATAAGCAAAGTATTCGCGTGGTTTAATCATGCGAATAATCTGACTTCTACCTCCCACGCCATCTTTGAAGATTTTTACTTTCCCACTGATAAGGCACATCAGATGAGAAGGTGTTTCTCCTTCGCAGTAGATGGTTTCATTCTTTTTGTAGGTTTGTATTGTATAATTGTTCATCAGAAACTCCTTTTGCTCATTATTTAAAGGAGCTAACATATCGGATAACGGTTCCGAAATATCGATGTCTGACATATTCATTTTTACCATGAGTGCTACAAAACTGTGTTATACAGCACAAAAGTAAAAAGAAAAAATGAGAAAATGAACGAATCTATAAAAAGATTGCACAAAAGTGGGAGCTTTCGTGCAATCTTACAGGCATTTTATTTGGTAAATAACAGTTCCCTATATTTGGGTAACGGCCATATCTCATCGTCCACTTCCATCTCCAAATGGTCGATGTGATCGCGGATTTGGTCAAGGTATGGACGTACTTTTTCTTCGTATGCAAACGCTTTTTCCTTGTAGTTTTCCAGATGGTTGGCAACTTTCCGTGCTTCGGTCATTTCACGAACCAGTACTTTAATGGAAGTTACCCGGTGTGAAATTTCACGGATCAGTTCTTTGCGGTCGGCACTCAATACTTCGTATTCTTCAGCCGGGAATATTTCTTTCAGTCCGCGAAGATTTTCGAGCAACCGGTTTTGGTAAGCAACAGCAGTAGGTACGATGTGGTTGATGGCAAGATCACCTAGTACGCGGCCTTCGATTTGCACCTTCATGGTGTATTTTTCCAGTTCTACTTCCAGGCGGCTGTTCAATTCGGTTTCGTTGAAAATACGTTCGCCGATCAGCACTGATTTGGATTGATTGTCAACATAGTGCATCAGGGCTTCCGGTACGTGGCAGATGTTAGTCAGTCCGCGGCGTGCGGCTTCCTGTTTCCATTCTTCGGAATAACCGTCACCCTCAAAGCGGATTGGTTCGGAAGCGATAATCGTTTCTTTCAGTAGACGGAAAATAGCTTCGTCTTTGCCTACGCCTTCTTCCATTAATTTTTCTACTGATGCGCGGAATTCATTCAACTGATTTGCCATAGCAGCGTTAATGGCGATCATTGCAGCGGCGCAGTTAGAGGAAGAACCTGCGGCACGGAATTCGAAACGATTTCCGGTGAATGCGAAAGGAGAGGTGCGGTTACGGTCGGTGGTATCCAGCAGGATTTCGGGAATACGTCCGATGCCTAGTTTTAATGTCGTTTTTTCTTCCGGTGTCATCTTTTCGTTTCCTACTTGGCGGACAATTTCGTCGAGAGTGGCCGAAAGTTGTGACCCCAGGAAACAGGAAAGGATAGCGGGAGGAGCTTCGTTGGCTCCCAGACGATGGCTGTTGCTGGCACTCATAATGGAAGCACGCAACAGATTTTGGTTTTTATAGACCATCATCAATACATTTACCAGAAAAGTGAGGAACAGCATGTTGCCTTTCGGATTCTTTCCGGGAGCAAACAGGTTAATCCCCGTATCTGTACAAAGTGACCAGTTGTTATGCTTGCCTGAACCGTTTACTCCGTTGTATGGTTTCTCATGCAGGAGTACATTGAAATGATGTTTCCTTGCGATACGTTTCATCAAATCCATGACAAGCTGGTTGTGGTCGTTGGCAAGGTTACAGTTTTCGAAGATAGGGGCCAACTCAAATTGGTTGGGAGCTACTTCGTTATGGCGGGTTTTGGCAGGAATACCCAGTTTGTGACACTCGATTTCGAGTTCTTTCATAAATGCGGTGACACGTGGAGGAATGGAGCCGAAATAGTGGTCTTCCAACTGTTGGTCTTTGGCAGAAGAGTGTCCCATCAGTGTCCGTCCTGTCAGGCAGAGGTCGGGACGTGCATTATATAAAGAAGAGTCGACAAGGAAATATTCTTGTTCCCACCCCAGATTTGTGTATACACGTGTGATGTTTTTGTCGAATAGCTGACAAACTTCCGTAGCTGCTTTATCTACGGCGGCAAGTGCTTTCAATAATGGAGTTTTGTAGTCCAGTGCTTCACCCGTATAAGAAATGAAGATAGTGGGGATACAAAGAGTGGTATCTACCACGAATGCCGGGGAAGAAACATCCCAGGCAGTATAGCCTCGCGCTTCGAAAGTGTTGCGGATACCACCGTTAGGGAAAGAAGAAGCATCCGGCTCTTGTTGGATCAGCAGTTTTCCGGAAAAGCGTTCGATAACTCCGCCGTCTTCACCGAATTCGATAAAGCCGTCGTGTTTCTCGGCTGTTCCGTCTGTTAGAGGCTGGAACCAGTGGGTGTAGTGAGTGACGTTGAGTGACTTAGCCCAACTCTTCATGCCGTTGGCGATCAGGTCTGCCATTTCCCGGCTGATGGGCGTACCTTTTTCGATAGCATCGGTTACGGCCTTGTAGGCTTCTTTGGGAAGATATTCTTGCATCTTCTTGCGGTCGAACACATGGCTACCATAATAATCTGAGAGTTTGTTGGAAGGAGTGATTACTTCCAGAGGTTTCCGGTTGGAAAGCTCTTGTAAGGCGAAAAAACGCATTTTTGACATAAATGGTCTACTTTTTATCGGTTGATGGCGCAAAATTATATGTTTTTTCTGAAAGTACCCCTATTTTAAAGGGGGTATTTTTAGAAAAACATGTGTTTTATAAAGAAATACCCCCTTGCTTGGTTGCCGATTCCCTGGTTTTATGTGCTAATTCATTTCTCACTAATTGTAATTATTCCTCGATATACTAAAATTATAGGGGAGGTATGCTAAATCTATCTACTCTGGTTGCATGAATTTATTCGTCCGACTATAGTCAGACGAAAGAAGTACTATAGTCAACGTTGCGTTTGACTATAGTACTTCGAAAGAGAGACTATAGTGCTTCGATTTAATTTGTGCACTTGGAGATATTATTTTCTACAGAGGCGGTGAGTAAATTTAGTATTTGAATAGAAAAGAGATGAGCATACCTGAGAAAATGTTTACGCAAAATGAAGAACTAAATACGCAATAGAGAATGTGGAAGGAAAATGAACCTTTTAACTTTGCGCTCATTATAACTTATAAGCGGTATCTTATGGAGCGAAAGTATTCACGAATGTCTTATGTATTGGCTTTGGTCATATCCGTATTATTTTCTCCGGCTTATGTGGGGAGTGTTAGCCTTCAATACGTCGATACTAGTATGTGCTTGAAAGGTAGTGTGGAAAAAGCAACGTGGATGAAGTGTCTTCCTGATACACTGTTAATGTGCAAAATATCCATTCCCGGTACGCATGATAGTGGTACGACCAAAGGTGGAGAACTGTTGAAGACGCAGTCTGAAACTATTCCTGTTCAGTTGCAGTTAGGAATTCGCGCTTTTGATATTCGTTTGGAAAAGAAGAATGATAAATTAGGCATCTTTCATAGTTATGCTTTTCAGGATATATATTGGGAAGATGATGTATTACCTACCTTTATCTCTTTTTTGCAGACATACCCTTCTGAAACATTGATTGTCTCACTGAAAAAGGAGGGCGGAGAGTTGCAGGATTATGCATCTTTGGTGTCTGCTTCTTTAAGTAATCCTGTATATCAAGATTATTTCGTAACCGATTTTCGTCCTGATTTGACATTAGAGGACTGTCGCGGAAAGATTCTTTTTTTGCATAGAGACTCTGCTATGATTAATTATCCGGGTGCTGCTTGTGTAGGTTGGGAAGATAATAGAACATGTCTGCTTACTCTTCTTAATAAAGATGGAAATGAAGGGTATGTGTTACTTCAAGATGAATATCAATATGAGTCAGGCAAAGATGCCAAAAAGAAAATTAAAACCATAATTCGCAACTTTGATGTAGTATCTGGTGAGCCCGCTTCTTCATGTAGATGGGGCATTAGCTTTGTAAGTGCGACCGGACTGCCCTTGGGAACACCTAAGATCTTTGCAGATCAAATTAATCAACCAGTAGCAGACTATCTGGAGCAGGAACACAAACGGAATTGCGGTATTGTTTTTATTGATTTTATGAATGATAAAGGCGGTAAAAAAATGGTGGAATATTTAATTGAAAGCAATATGAAGTAAGGCTGCTCTATCAAAGCAAACAATTTTCTCTTTATTATTATAAAATTCCTATAATAGAAATGCGCAAAGTGAAGAATAATATACGCATTTGATACTTTATACTGAAAATCCAATTCTTACATTTGTCTATAATTAAAAATAAAAAAGTGTAATGCTATGAAACTGTCAATAGATTTAGGTGGAACCCATGTTCGGATAGCACAAGTGGAGAATGGCAGGTGTCTTAATAAGATATCGGTTGCCTGTCCATCGCAGCAAGATGCTTCCACGATTCTCAATTTACTATCTCAGCTTATTGAAAGAATGATGAACGAACATGTAGAAGGCATTGGCATAGGTGTCCCTTCTATTGTAGATTCGGAAAAAGGGGTTGTTTATAATGTGGCAAACATCTCCTCCTGGAAGGAAATTTATTTGAAAGAGGCTTTGGAAAGTGAGTTCAGAGTACCTGTTGCTATTAACAACGATTCTAATTGTTTCACCTTGGGGGTGAAAATGTTCGGTGAGGGGCAACCTTATGCCAACATGGTAGGGATGACCATAGGAACTGGTATCGGGGCAGGGGTCATCATTGACCATCGTCTCTATGGTGGCGAATTTATGGGAGCAGGCGAAATAGGAACATTGCCATATTTAGATTCCGACTTTGAGCAATATTGTAGCAGTTTCTTTTTTAAACGGTACAATACTACTGGTGCCGAAGCTGCTGAAAAGGCAAATAGCGGAGACCGGGCTGCATTGAAAATATGGAAAGAATTTGGAATTCATTTGGGTAACCTTATGAAAGCAGTTCTTCTAGTGTATGCTCCGCAGGCTGTTATTTTGGGAGGAGGTATCGCACCAGCATTTCCTTTATTTAAAGGAGCTATGGAAAATGCGATGCAGAGTTTCCCTTACAAAGTTATATTGGATAGAGTAGAGGTGAAGGTTTCCCATCAGAAAGATGCTAGTTTGCTGGGAGCTTCTGTTTTGATAAAGTAATCAAAGTATAATCTTTTTGTAATTCGAATATAATTTCTGTCTTGTGACCTTTGGGGCAGATTTAAAATTATCAATATTATAAACTTTAAATTTTAAATGTATGAGACAAGCAAACTTTAGAATCTATCAAAAGATTCTGACTATTTTGTTCGTACTGTTTTTGTCAGCTAGTGCCTATGCACAGCAAATTTTAGTGAAAGGGACAGTAAAAGATCAAACGGGTGAGCCTGCAATCGGAGCCAACGTTTTGATCAAAGGGACTTCTAACGGAGTTATTACAGATGTGGATGGAAAGTTCGAATTGTCAACTGATAAAAATGCCGTGTTGGTTATAAGTTATGTTGGCTATGCAAACCAGGAAGTGCAAGTTACCGGTAAACCTTTAATGGTTATTTTGAAAGAGGATTCGGAACTTCTGGATGAAGTGGTTGTGTTAGGTTATGGCGCGAATTCACGTAAGCAGGATTTGTCGGCAGCTGTAGGTGTATTGAGCAATACGGATGAATTGACCACTCGCCCGGTTAGCTCTACAGAAAGTATGTTGCAAGGTCAGTTGGCTGGTGTTACAGTACAAGCCAATGGGGGTGACCCTACTGCTACTCCTACGATCACTATCCGTGGACAAGGTTCTTACAAACGTAAAATAGCTGGCGTAGAACAAGGTGGAGATAATGTACTCTGGGTAGTTGATGGGGTTCCGGGGGCTCCTATTGCTTCAATGAGTGATATTGAGTCTATTGTAGTATTGAAAGATGCTGCCTCTGCCGCTATATATGGTGCACAGTCAGGTGCAGGCGGTGTAATTCTGGTCACTACCAAGAAGGCTAAGGCGGGTACGCCTACTCTCAGCTACGAGGGTACTTATGGGGTTCGTCAGGCTACAAACTTGCCGGAACCGTTGGATGCTGAAGGTGAATTAGAGATGCGTAAGCGTTCTTATGCCAATGCGGATATGTCACTTCCCGATGGTTGGGATGTGGCAAAGAATCCCTGGATTGGTACTACTCGTACTAATTGGATGGACGAGATTTTTCGTACAGCTTTTTATCAACGTCATAACATAGCGTTGAATGTAGGTACTGAAAATTTTTCAAGTCGTTTGTCTTTCTCATTTGATAACGACGAGGGAGTATTGGTTAATACGTATAATAAGAATTATTCCATACGTTACAATGGTAAGTTCGATTTGAATAAATGGGTGTCTATCAGTGAAGATTTTGTATGGAAAAACACGGAGAGCCGTACAAAGGACACAGACGATGCATATACAGGTCCTGTTTTATCAGCAATCTATATGCCTGCCAGTGCTACAGTATATAATCCGTTAGATGGGACTTGGGGAGGAACCACTACCGAAGATCCTGAATACATAGCCAAGTATGGAAGTAACTTTGCCGGTGCTCATGGTGATGCTGTCAATCCGGTACGTTTGTTGAAAGCAGAAAACCGTTTTAATAGAACTAGTGATGTCTGGAGCACTACAAGCTTGCAAATAGCTAATGTGGTACAAGGTCTGAAGTTTACCAGCCGCTTTACTTATAATTTGAAGAGTAATAATTATAAAAATTTCCGTCCTATTCAGGATGAGCCGGGTAAACCTAATAACTCAAATAACATGGATATTACCAATTATCGTAGGGATGCATGGAAAACAGAGAATACGTTGACCTATGATAATACTTTCGGAAAACACACAGTGGGTGCTTTGTTCTCTACTACGGCCGATCATTTTGTAATGCGCAGTCTTGAAGTAAACGGTAAGAACTTTACCGATGAGAGCCCGTATTTACAATATTTGTCATATGCAGGTTCCACTTCGGCTACCGATAAAATGACAGGACCTGATGCCAATGTCTCATTGGTAGCCCGTCTGGCTTATTCTTACGATGATCGTTATTTTGCTACAGCCTCTTGGCGTCGCGATTATGCAGGTCGTCTGCCGAAAGATAATAATTTCGGTGATTTTCCTGCAGTAACATTAGCATGGAAGATTTCTAACGAGAAGTTCTTTAAGAAAAATGATTTTATCAGTTTGCTGAAGTTACGTGCTTCTTGGGGACGCGTTGGTAATTTGGGTTCTATCAACTATAACTACAAATCACTTTTGTTGGGAACGACGTATTGGCAGGAACAAGCTCAATATGGTGTGATGAATAATACTACTTGGAACAACTTCGTGTATAACTCTACTGCCATGAATAAGAACCTGACATGGGAGACATCTGAACAATATGACTTGGGTTTGGATGTTGAAATGTTCAATAACCGTTTGTCTTTGTCATTCGACTATTTTGATAAGCGTACTTTTAACCTGATTCAGGAACAGACCATGGATTGGCCGAGTACTATCGGATTGGACCCGATGTTGATTAATCAAGGTGAAGTTCGCAATCGTGGTTTTGAAATATCAGCTAACTGGAGCGATCGTATCAACCAGAATTTCTCTTATTTTGTATCTGCTAACTTTTCGTATTTGAAGAACTGGGTTTCCGATATAGGTGTAAAGAATGCCGATGGTACTCCTGGTGTATGGACTGATAGTGATTCTAAATTCCGCAATATTCCTTTTACCCGCCAGACTGCTGAGGGAGAACCTTTGAATTCTTACTATCTGATTAAAACTGCTGGCATTTTCCAGAGCGATGCTGAAGTTGCGTCTTGGAATAAAGAGCATGGTACTTATGTTACTGACTCTAATGGTAACAAGGAGTGGAAGGGTATTCAGGCAAATGCCAAAGCCGGTGACCTGAAGTTCGTAGATTACAACAATGACGGTAAGATTGATGATAAAGACCGTCAATATTGCGGTAGTGCTACTCCGAAGACAACGTATGCTTTCACATTAGGGGCTACTTATAAGAAACTGTCTGTCAGTGCTATGTTTCAGGGTGTAGGTGGTGCACAAGCATTCTATGCTGCGAAATATATGACATTGAGTGATGTAGATGGTAATTTTAACCGTACAAAGGATATTCTGAACGCTTGGAGTTCGACAAACACCTCTTCAAATATTCCCAGACTGTCAAAGAATGATCCGAATTCAAATTTCAGTACGGCATCTGACTGGTATTTGGAGGACGCTTCCTACTTGCGTCTGAAAAACCTGACTGTTTCCTATGACTTATCAGACGTATTACAAAAGTGGTCGCATCTAAAAGAGCGTAGCAGTCGCATGTCTGTTTATTTCAGTGGTGAGAACCTCTTTACAATAACCGATTATTCGGGTATGGATCCGGAATGTGGCGGCTGGGATGCTATGAAGTATCCTGTATCCAGAGTATTCTCTTTTGGTGTGAAATTAACTTATTAATAAAAACAGAGATTATGAAAAAATATATACCATTATTGGCTTTATCGGCATTGGCATTATGCTCTTGCGCCGACTTTCTGGATGTGCAACCGGAAGGAAATCCTGCTACTACATCCTATTTTTTGAATGATGAACAAGCAATTGATGCCATCGACGGACTTTATGCGCCTATCCATCAGGAAAAGGGCTTCGGACGTGAATTATTTTGGGAGCAAGGGGCAGCCTGTGATATTGTTTGGGCTAAGACACGCGGTTACAATACATTGGCAACATTCGACTATACCGGTAATGAAGATCCTATTAAAGGAGGATTTGATTTATTTTATCAAAATATGGCTCGTTCCAACTGGATTATCAAACAGTTACTTGACAAAGAGAAGAAAAGCGGATTGAGCGCAATAGAAAGTCGGAGCTTGGGTGAAGCCTTTTTTATGCGTGGCATGGCCCATTTCTGGATTGCGTACCGTTACGGAACGAAAGAGCAGGGAGTTCCTTTCGTACGCTATGAAGATTTTGAGGGGGATTACGATAATTCCATTCCTCCACAACAGGCATCTGTAATTGATGACTATAAGTATATTATAGAAGATATGGATAAAGCTATTTCCTATCTGCCTAAGTTTGAAGAATATACAGATGATGACAAAGGGCGTCCGCATAAAGCTGCCGCTGTGGCCTACAAGGCTAAAGTATATGCTTATTGGGCTACTTGGGATGTTACCCAGTGGAACAATGTGATTACTATGGTTAATTCATTAGAAACTGATTATAACCGTGATTTGGCCGATACTTTTGCTGAAATATTTTCTTCTGACTTTAAAGATTTTTGGAATAAGGAGTATATTTGGTCTATACCTTCTAACGGCGGTTCTTCTGGTGGCGGTGTTGAGTTTGTAGGTGTAATTCTGGAAGATAAAGGCTGGGGTGTGTATAACGGCTGGGGGCAGATTAAGCCATCCTATGATATATATGAAGAGATGGTGAAAGACGGTGTCGGTAACGAACGTCTGGTACGTTCCATTTTGGAATATAACCAAGAATTCCAGTTCTTTGGCGAAAAACGTAAATTCTATTCTGATACGAATTTGGATGTCGGTTTTCAAATCAACAAGTATATGGATCCTTTTAAGCATAAAGATGCTGATAAAGAAGGTTATGTAAACACGAATGGAAACTGGCCGACTGCCCGTGTAAACTTCCCGTTGATTCGTTTTGCTGAAATGTTGCTGTTCCGTGCGGAGGCTTATCTGATGACAGACCAACCGGGCAAAGCCAAAGAGGACTTGAACCGTATTCGCAGACGGTCTAACCTGACAGAATTGACTGAAAACCCTACTATGACAGATTTGTATCATGAACGCCGTTGTGAACTGGCTTTTGAATATACCGACCATTTATTTGACCTCAAACGTTGGCACCGTTCTTCAAATGCTGAAATTAAACAATTGGCAGAGAAAGAGCTGAACGCTAGTCCACGTATCCGTAAGTATGCAGACCGTTCTAATCCCGAATCCAGCTTTACTATAGAACCTTATGGTGACTATAAGGTAAAGAGTACTTATAAAGATTATATGATGGTATTCCCATATCCGTATGACCAGATAACCAAGTCTAACGGTAAGTTGAAACAGAATGACGGCTATAATTAATCTTTCTTTTTGAAAGATATCCATCATGAAATAGAACATTAGTCTGATCTGCAAGGATTGGTACCCCAAAAGGTAACAAGCCTTGCAGATAAAATTCTCAAACATGTAAATTGATGAAATTTAAAATTCTTACATGTGCAGTTATTGCATTTTTTGTTTGCGGTTCTTGTTCGTCCGGTAAACAATCCTCTGTTGACTATGTAGATCCCTTTATAGGTACGGGGTTTCATGGTCATACTTATCCGGGTGCAACCGTTCCTTTCGGTGGGGTACAATTGAGTCCCGATACCCGTGTCGGAAACTGGGATGCTTGTGCGGGCTATCATTACAGTGATACTACTTTAAAAGGTTTTTCGCACACTCATCTTAGCGGAACGGGATGTATTGACTTGGGCGACATACTGTTTCGTCCCACTACTCAAAGTCCGGACTTAACAGCAGAAGGAAGTATTTGCCGACCGGCAGTTTTTTCCCACAAAGATGAGAAGGCATCAGCTGGATATTATTCGGTACTGCTGAAGGATGAAGGGATAAAAGCCGAATTGACCGCAACTACTCATGTTGGTGTGCATCGGTATACATTTCCCTCTGCCAAGCCTGTGACTATTATCATTGATTTAGCTCACTTGCTTGATAATGAATATATTTATGAAGCCGGGTTAGAGCAGACGGCTTCCAATGAAATTGCAGGAATGAGAAGAACCAGAGGTTGGACAGATAACCAATATGTTTATTTTGTTGCTCGATTCTCGAAACCTTTTCAAACTGTTGGTTTTGTGCAGGATAGAAAGATGTTTTCTGCTGAAGCTAAATTGACAGGCACGGATTTGCAAGCCGTTCTTGCGTTTGACGATAAAGACAGTGAGCCTGTTATAGCCAAAGTAGGACTATCCATAGTCAGTGTGGACAACGCGCGTGAGAACCTTGACGCTGAAGTAAAGGATTTTAATTTTGACGCAGTGTGTGCTGCCGCCCGTAGTGCTTGGGAACAGGCACTTTCATCCATTACTGTGGAGGGAGGCAATACAGACGATTTGAAGAACTTCTATACCGCTATGTATCACGCTATGGTCGTGCCCGATGTAGTGAGTGATGTCAACGGTGAATTTCGCCGGCACAATATGGAGATAGGTCAGTTGTCTAAAGGTAAAGTGCAATATTCCACTTTTTCCCTTTGGGATACTTTCCGCGCGTGGAATCCCTTGATGACGCTGATTGATACTACATTGGTCACTAATATGATCGATTCTTATCTTGATATTTACGATGCTTCAGGTGAACTTCCCATCTGGCCGCTTTCTGCCGGAGAAACAGGAACTATGATCGGATACCATTCGGTTTCTGTTATTGCCGATGCCTACTTGAAGGGAATCAGAGGCTTTGATGTGGGAAAAGCATTGGAAGCAATGATTGTTTCTTCTGAAAAGAATAAGAAAGGTGCGGATTACTATATAAAATATGGCTTTATTCCTTCAAACATTAAAAAAGAATCCATATCTTGTCTGTTGGAATTTGCTTATGATGACTGGTGTATTGCACGTATGGCACAGGAGATGGGAAAAGAAGATATTTATCAAAAGTACATGGAGCGTTCACAGAACTATATTAATGTATTTGACGGTTCTACAAAATTTTTCCGTCCCAAACGGATGGATGGTAATTGGGAAACGCCATTCAATCCTGTCGAAGTGGGGCGTGCCTATACCGAAGCTACTGCCTGGCAATATCGTTTTTTTGCACCCCATGATGTGAACGGAATGGTGCAACTGTTTGGAGGGAAGGAAGAGTTTATTACTGCGCTTGATTCTATTTTTACTGTAGAATCGGGTGTGCAAGGAGATCTTGTGGATATTACCGGCCTGATAGGACAATATGTTCATGGGAATGAACCGAGTCATCACATCGCTTATTTGTATGATTACGTAGGACAACCCTGGAAGACACAAGAGATGACACGCCGGTTGCTCCATGAAATGTATAAGCCTGTGCCCGAGGGTATCATAGGTAATGAAGACTGCGGGCAGATGTCTGCCTGGTATATACTATCCAGTCTGGGTTTTTATTCCGTATGTCCCGGAAGTAATGAATTTGCGTTGACCAGTCCTTTGTTCGAGAGAGCGGTTGTCAATTTGGCAAACGGAAAGACGCTGACCATTCTGGCCAATGATCCGAAGAAGAATATTTATATCAGTAAAGTAGAACTGAACGGCAAGCGGATAGATACCAATTTCATCACTTATGCACAACTGACGGGAGGCGGTGAGCTTCGTTTTACTTTAACAGATATACCGGATAAGACCCGGGGAATTTCAGCAGAGGCCGCTCCTTATTCCTATACCCGCGAGAATGTGGTGTCCATTCCTTTTGTGGATAGGGATCTGAACCTCTTTATGGATAAAACAGAAGTCACTCTTGCTACGGCAACTGCAGGAGCGGGGATCCGATACACGTTGGATGGAAGTGAGCCGACAGAGTCATCCCCACTTTATGAGAAACCGTTCGGGTTGGATAAGACTACTCAAATAAAGGTAAAAGGATTTAGGGAAGGTTTCCGCCCGAGCAAAGTCTTGTCTATTCAGGCCATCAAGGCCGAACTGAAGGCTGCGCTTCCGGTGAATCCCGTTCAAAACGGTACTTCTTATAAATACTTCGAGGGGACATATCAAAAAGTGGCGGATATTGAAAAGACACCCTTGCTGGAAACGGGTATCATGCCGGAACCTTCCATTAAGAATGCCAAACAGGAAGATCATTTTGGTTATATATTTAGCGGGCTTATCAATGTCCCCGAAGATGGAGTTTATACTTTTCAGACACGTTCTGATGATGGCAGTGTTTTGTATATAGACAATGAACTGGTAGTGAATAACGACGGTTCTCATGCCGCCATTCCTGCTACCGGACGTATCGCTTTAAGAAAAGGCTTTCATTTTTACAAACTTTACTATTTCGAAGATTATGAAGGCGAACATCTCAGCTGGGCATGGAAACTTCCCTCTGCAGAAGAGTTTGTGCCAGTTCCTGCCTCAACTTTATATGTAAAATAATAAACAATACAGCCATGAAAAAAATAGTTTTTTTATCTTTGCTAATACTTGGTGCCTCGTGCAGCCAAGTGAAACAGCAGGCTACCGAGTCTGAACCAATCAATGTTATGTCATTCAATATCCGTTATGACAATCCGGAAGACAGTCTGGACAATTGGAAATTCAGGAAAGACCGTGTGGCTAATGCTATCAGCTTCTACGATGTAGATGTGTTGGGTACACAAGAAGTGCTTCATAATCAATTGGAAGACCTCAAACAGCGCTTGCCGGAGTACGGGGTTGTAGGTGTAGGCCGTGAGGACGGGAAAGAGAAAGGTGAATACAGTGCTCTTTGGTATAAAAAGAATCGTTTTGATTTAGTTGATTCCGGATATTTTTGGTTGAGCGAGACACCCGAGGTACCTGGTTCTAAAGGATGGGACGGTGCTTGCGAACGCATCGCTTCGTGGGCGAAACTAAAAGACAAGACTTCCGGTAAGGAATTCTTTGCTCTGAACACTCATTTGGACCATGTAGGTGTGGTGGCGCGGCGCGAAGGAATCAGCCTGATGCTGGACAGAGTGAGTCAATTGAGTGGCGGACTACCGGTGATTGTTACGGGAGATTTCAATTCGGAACCTGAATCGGATGTCATCAAGCATGTGACTGATCCTGCTAATCCGGAACATCTGACAGATGCTCGTCAGTCATCACCTGTTGTTTATGGTCCGGCATGGAGTTTTCATGATTTCGGCAAGATCTCTTATAAAAATCGCCCCTTGATTGATTATGTATTTGTGCGTAATGGATTTAAAGTGTTGAGATACGGTGTTCTGGCCGAAACGGAAAATGATGCTTTCTTGTCAGACCATGCACCGGTTCTTGTAACTGTAGAGTAGGATAGTCGTTTTTAATAATGAAAAAGAATTATTTGATAGTTAATAATAAAACAATAGTAATGAAGAAGATGTGGAGAAACTGCATACTTGCAGTATTGGTAATTGCATTATTGCCTACCTGTGCATTTGCACAAGATCGCCGTGACAAGGAACAAACATATGTACTTGAACATCCATATGAAGTGACCAAGATCATTCCTCCACAAGGGAAAAAGATAAAGAACGTCATTTTGATGATTGGAGATGGGATGAGCCTTATGCATGTCTATTCTGCATGGACTGCCAATCGCGGCAAGTTATATCTGGATAATTGTCAGACAGTGGGCCTTTCTAAAACCTACTGTGCCAATAAATTGATTACCGATTCAGGTGCAGGTGGTACGGCCCTGGCTACCGGACATAAGACTAATTATCATGCAGTAGGTGTAGATACGGAAGGACGTCCCTTGAAGTCACTGGTGGATTATGCTGCCGCAAAAGGCAAATCAACTGGTATAGCAGTGACCTGTCGTCTTTGGGACGCTACTCCTGCCGACTTCTGCTGTCATAATAAAGACCGGGATGCCGAAGCGGAGATTGTAACGGATTATGTGAATTGTGGCGTGGACTATGCATTTGGTGGTGGCGCCAAACTTTTTGAAAATCGTACGGACGGACGTAATTTGTTCGAAGAATTACGTGCCAACGGTTATCAGACCCCTCGCAGTTGGGAGGAACTGGCAGGCATAAAGAGCGGAAAAGTTTTTGCTGTTCCTTATCCGATAGATACTCCACTTCCTGCAGAACGCGGTGATCTTCTTGCACGCGCTTCGCTGAAGGGTATTGAGCTGCTGAATCAGAATAAGAACGGTTTCTTCATGATGATTGAAGGTTCGCAGTTGGACGATTACGGTCACTTTAACGACCTTGATTTGCTGATGCAGGAAACGCACGACTTCGACCGTACCATCGGCGCTATCTATAAATGGGCTGCTGAGGATGGAGAGACGTTGGTGGTAGTTACTGCCGACCACGAAACCGGTGGACTTACGCTGGTGGACGGTGACTTACAGGAAGGTAAGATTGTATGTAAATTTTCTACGGGCGGTCACAGTGGCGTGATGGTTCCGGTCTATGCTTTTGGCCCCGGAGCTGAAGAGTTCACCGGTATTTATGAGAATACTGCGGTTTGCGAAAAGATAAAGAAGTTGCTAGGTCTATAAATCCATAAACAATTATTTCCCATGCTGAAACACATTTTATTTGCATGTTTGCTTTCTTGCCCCGCAATGCTTGTACTGAATGCACAAAGCTGTGGTAATGATGACAAATATCATTTGCCTTATAAAAACACCTATGTTAAAGAACCGTTAGTCACCGAGAATGAGTATCGTGTGGCGAAACCTGAAACGATCGAGCCGAAGAGTTTTGAAGAAGCCCGGCAAATTCTTCCCAACCCCATCTGGACCGGGCATGAAAAGGAACTTGAAATGTATTGGAGGGCATGGGAAATAGCTATCGGCAATATTCGTGCTCCTCAAGAGGGTTCAGGATTTGTTTCAAGTTATCTCGATACGGCCTACAACGGCAACATATTTATGTGGGATTCTTCTTTCATTCTGATGTTTGCCCGTTATGGTACACGCTTCTTTCCTTTCCAACGTACGTTGGATAATTTCTATGCCAAGCAGCATCCTGACGGGTTTATCTGCCGTGAGATAAAAGCAGATGGGGCCGACTGCTTCGAGCGCTATGATCCCGTAAGCACCGGACCGAATCTGATTCCCTGGTGCGAAATGGTTTACTATCATCAATTTGGTGATACGGAACGCCTGCACAAAATATTCCCGGTGCTTTGTGGTTATTACAAATGGCTGAAACTAAACCGTACCTGGCGTAACGGAACCTATTGGTCGAGCGGATGGGGAACCGGTATGGACAATATGCCTCGCGTACCTGCAGGTTATAATCCGATCTACAGCCACGGACATATGATTTGGCTGGATACTAACCTACAACAACTGTTTACAGCCAATCTGCTGCTTGAAATGGGATTTTATCTGGAGCGCTGGCAAGAAATAGAAGACTTTGAAAGCGAAGCTCAGATGTTGGGTAAGTATATCCATGACAATCTTTGGGATGAAGAGTCCGGATTCCTTTATGACCAGTACGCTGACGGTACACTTTGTAAGACTAAGGGGATAGGCGCTTACTGGGCTCTTTTCACTGATGTGCTCGACACTACCCAATTGGACCGTTTGGTGAAAGAACTGGATAATCCGGTTACATTCAAACGTAAATACCGGATCCCATCTCTATCTGCCGACAACCCTAAGTATAAGGAAAACGGGCGCTACTGGCAGGGAGGAATATGGCCGGGCACTAACTATATGGTGATGCAGGGACTCGTAAAGAAGGGCTATCGCAAACTGGCGAGAGAAATTTCTCTTAACCACTATGCTCAGGTGTTGGAAGTGTTTAAAAAGACAGGAACCTTTTGGGAGTACTATGCTCCCGAAAGTGCTGAACCGGGATTTATGGCAAGGAAGGAATTTGTAGGCTGGGCCGGCTTGCCGCCTATTGCCGAACTGATAGAGTTTATCATAGGTATTCAGGGAGACTATACTATGCAACAGATTGTCTGGGATATGAATTTGACAGAGGTTAATGGGATTGAAAGATATCCTTTCGGTCCTGAGGGAATGATCAGCATGAAGGCGGAAACACGCCGTTCAGTAAACGATGAACCTCGCATTACAGTAGATGCTAATATCGGCTTCGAGCTGCTTGTACTCTATGGTGGAAAAGAAAAAAAGATTCAGGTTACCCCTGGTAAGCATACCTATTAACAATTGATATTGATCATGAAAAAGAAGATGTCACGACGACAATTCCTGAAGACTGGGGGGCTTGCTTTAACTGCTATGTCTATGAGGCCCTCTTTTATGTTTTCCACGTCTTCAATCCCGAATTTGAAATATGCATCCTTGCGTCCTTCTAAAGAGAAGAGGAATTTTGTTTCCAAAGCTGTAGAAGCAACCATTGAAGAAGTAAAACAAAAGATTAAGGACGAAAAGTTGCGCTGGATGTTCGAGAATTGTTTTCCTAACACACTCGACACTACCGTCAGGTATCAGATAAAAGAGGGACGCCCCGATACTTTTGTCATAACAGGTGATATTGATGCTATGTGGTTACGTGACTCTTCTGCGCAAGTATGGCCCTATCTGCCATTGATGAAAGAGGATAGCGGCCTTCAACTTATGGTGTCAGGACTTATTAACCGTCAGGCGAAATGTATTTTGACAGATCCTTATGCTAATGCTTTTAATGACGGTCCCTTGGGCAGCTATTGGGAGACAGACCATACACAGCACATGGTGAAAGAACTGCATGAACGCAAGTGGGAAGTAGACTCTCTTTGTTATCCCATCCGGCTGGCCTACTACTATTGGCAACTGACGGGCGATGTTTCGGTGTTTGATACGAACTGGCACGAAGCTATGAAACTGGTGGTGCAAACCTTTAAAGAACAGCAACGCAAACAAGGCTTGGGACCCTATAGCTTTATGCGTGATTGTGACCGCCCCACTGATTCGCAGATAAATAATGGCTGGGGAGCGCCGGTCAAGCCCGTCGGTCTCATCGTATCTTCTTTCCGTCCTTCGGATGACGCTACCCAATACGGTTTTCTGATACCATCCAATATGTTTGCGGTTGTATCGTTGAGGCAGTTGGCGGCGATAGAACGTAAGGTATATAAGAAGGACGCTTTTAGCGAAGAATGTGCTGTGTTGGCCGATGAAGTGGATGCTGCCATTCGTAAGTACGGAACTTTTAACCATCCCATCTGTGGACGGATTTATGCCTTTGAAGTCGATGGATTCGGCAATGCGCTTTGTATGGACGATGCTAATATCCCCAGCCTTCTGGCTGCTCCCTATCTCGGTTACTGCTCTATTAAAGATGCTGTTTATCAGAATACTCGCAAAATGATTTGGAGCGACAACAATCCCTACTTTTTCAAGGGTAAAGCCGGCGAAGGAGTGGGAGGGCCCCACGTAGGGTTGAACTATATCTGGCCGATGAGTATCATTATGAAGGCTTTCACTACGGACAACCGCGAGGAAATCATTGCTTGCCTGAAGCAGCTTCGTGATACGGACGGAGGAACAGGCTTTATGCATGAGTCTTTTCATGCAGAGAATGCTTCAGATTTCACCCGTTCTTGGTTTGCATGGGTGAATACCCTGTTCGGAGAGCTTGTTCTTCAAACCGTCCGTGAATATCCTGACATCTTATCCCAAACATTATGAAAAAAATATATTGGATAATTGCCGTATTGCTGACGCTCATTTCTTGTGGAGAGAAGCAGCATGCTTCCATGCAGGATAATGGTATCATTCCTATGCCCAATAAAATGGTAATGGGACAAGGGACATATACTCTGCAGGGTGAAACGAGTATAGCCCTTTCGGAGGATGAACCCTCACAGAAAGTCTTTCGCTACTTGGCGGATGCATTGAAGAACACCACTGTCACACTGAAACGTGTGCCTCAAACGGAGCCGGCGGATATTTGTTTTCTGACAGATCATTCTTTGGCAGATGAGGCTTACACGTTGAATGTATCTTCCGGCGGCATAAGGATTAGTTCTGATGAAACGGCAGCCGGGCTGTTTTATGCTCTCCAGTCCTTATTGCAGCTTATGCCGGTAGAGATTTATAATGCCGGTAGAAAGTATGCCGGCAAGATAGAGATACCCGCAGTCAGCATTACGGATGCTCCCCGTTTCCCTCATCGTGGAGCCATGATGGATGTAGGTCGTAATTTCTTGCCTAAAGAAGAAGTGCTGAAGTTTCTCGACCAGATGGCCAGGTATAAACAGAATAAGTTTCATTTTCATCTGACAGATGACCAAGGTTGGAGGATCGAGATTAAGAAATACCCGAAGCTTATAGAAACAGGTTCTCATCGCGACCGGACTCAGGTAGGGCATTGCGATTATTATTATCCGCGGCGTTTCGACGGAAAAGAACAAAGAGGATTCTATACTCAAGAAGATATAAAAGAAATCGTGAAATATGCCTCCGACCGTTTTATTACTGTTATTCCTGAAATTGAAATGCCGGGACATTCTTCCGCAGCATTGGCAGCTTATCCGGAACTCTCCTGCGGATTGGGTAAGACGTATGTCGTACGCGATTACTTTGATGTTTTTGATGAAGTCTATTGCCCGAAAGAAAATACGTTCACTTTTCTGGAGGATGTGTTGACAGAGGTTATGCAATTGTTTCCCAGTCATTACATTCATATCGGTGGAGACGAATGTCCGAAGAAAGCATGGAAGAAATGTGACCATTGTCAGGCATTGATGAGGCGCGAGGGGTTGAAAGATGAAGAGGCTTTACAGAGTTGGTTCATACATCGGATGGAGCAGTTTGTCAATAGTAAGGGGCGTGATATAATCGGCTGGGATGAGATTCTGGAAGGAGGGCTTGCCCCCAATGCCACAGTGATGTCATGGCGTGGAGAAGAAGGGGGCATTGAAGCTGCCCGTCAAAAACACAAGGTTATTATGACGCCCGGAGATAGATGTTATTTTGACCATTATCAGGAAAGTCCGGAGTTTGCGCCGTTGGCTATCGGTGGTTTTCTTCCTTTGGACAGTGTTTATGTTTACAATCCGGTTCCTGCCGCATTGACTCCCGAAGAGCAGGCTTATGTCATAGGTACACAAGCTAATATCTGGGGTGAGTATATCCAGACTCCGGAATATTTCGAATACATGGCTTTTCCCCGTTTGCTGGCAATGTCCGAGGTGCAATGGACGCAACCGGAAAGTAAGAATTTAGCTTCATTTGTCCGCAGGTTGGACAAAGAGTTCAAGCGATTGGAATATTGTGGAGTAAATGCTTGCCGTAACTTTTATGAAGTGAATTTTACAGGGGCATGGAATGAGTCGCGTCAAACTTATGAAGTGACCATGAAAACATTCTGTCCCAATACGGAAATATATTATATAGTGAATGATTCTGTATTATCTATCTCCTCTGGCAGCTTCTACACGGAGCCTGTCGGATTATCGGAAGATGCGACCGTCTATGCAGCAGTGTATAAGGATGGGAGACTGTTGGGAAAAGTCGTCCATAAATCTTTTGCCGTGAATAAGGCAACCGGTAGTTCCTATAAATGTCAACCGCTTCCGTCGGCAGAGAAAGTAGATGGGGGTATCGGTTTGACGGATGGAATTCGCGGTTATGCACGCGATTTGCGTCGTTGGGTTATTTTCAGTAGAGATACAGTTCGGGTTGAAATCGACCTTGGTGAATTGAAGTCTGTAAGTAAAGTAGCTCTCACTTCTCTGTGGCGTCCCTATGATATGCTTTGGCCGGTAAGCGAACTGCATATTTCCGCCTCTGCGGACAATGAGACACTTACTCCTGTGAATAGTGGGAAGTTCGCTTATGATTTTACACCTACCGAAGGAACTTGTTTCCCGGTGTCACTCACGTTCCCTGAAACAACTGCAAGATATATATGTCTGGAATTTGTGTACGGCGGTTTATGTCCGAAAGGGTATTATCATGAAGGACAGCCAAGCAGATTGGCTATTGATGAAGTCGAATTATATTGATCTTAAAATATGTGTATTATGAAAAAGAAAATTACTTTTCTGTTTTTGTGGATGTGTACACTTCTTCCTGCTTTGCTGTCGGCTCAAGCCCCAAATCGGTTTGCTTTCAGAGATGGGAAATTTGTAATAGCTCAGTTTACGGACTTGCATTGGACACCGGAATCACCTAAATGTGCTGAAACTGCCGCCACTATCCGTACCGTTCTGGCATCCGAGCATCCCGATCTTGCCATATTGACCGGAGATGTGGTGACTGACGGCCCTGCTCTTAAAGGCTGGACGGATGTAGTCAGTATTTTCAATGAAACCAAAACACCTTTTATCGTGACTATGGGCAATCATGATGCGGAATACATGGCACGGGATGATATTTATGATTTTCTTTTGAAATCCCCCTATTATGTAGGAGCGAAAGGACCTGAAGATATTACGGGATGTGGCAATTGCATTATTCCGGTTTATGGTTCGGACAAGAAAGAAACGGTAGAAGCATTGCTTTACTGTATGGACTCTAATGACTATCAGCCGAACAAACTTTATGGTGCTTATGATTGGATTCACTTCAACCAGATACAATGGTACCGTAAACAGAGTGCGGGATTTACTGCCGCGAACAGTGGAAAGCCTGTGCCTGCACTGGCATTTTTCCATATTCCACTGATTGAATATAACGAAATCAGAGGCGATGGAAAAACTTATGGAAACGATAAGGAAGGCGGTGTTGCTGCAGCGAACATTAACTCGGGTATGTTTTCCTCGTTCCTCGATATGAAAGACGTGATGGGAGTATTTGTGGGACATGATCACGACAACGACTTTCTGGGAATAGATAAGGGGGTTGCGCTTGGCTATGGACGAGTGACCGGTACAGATGCGTATGGTTCATTGACAAGAGGAGCCCGTATCATCGAACTGTATGAAGGTCGGTTTAAGTTTGATACATGGATAACTACGCCTGCCGGTCGTGAAGCTTCTTATTATTATCCGTCGGGGCTGAATTCGAAAGAAGAACAGACCATGGCCTATCTGCCGGAAGTGAAAGTATCTTCCGAAAAAAACGGAGTAGCATATACTTACTATGAAGGAAAGTGTAAGCGTGTTGCGGATATAGAGGCTTGTAGCAAAGTAAAAGAAGGGGTAATGAAAAACTTTTCAATCAAAGAGGCTGCTGTTGCCGACCACTTTGCTTATGATTTCCGTACCTTAGTCAGGATTCCCGAAAGAGGAGTCTATCGTTTCTATACATACTCCGACGATGGTTCTAAACTTTATATAGACGGTAAATTGATTGTTGATAATGATGGCGGGCACAGTGCTCGCCGTGCCGAAGGGAAGGTAGCTCTTGAAAAGGGATTTCATGAGCTACGCTTGCTGTACTTTGAAAATTATATGGGGCAGGAATTAGAAGTAGGATATTCGGGCCGTAATATTCCGGAAACTATTTTGCCGGACAATATGCTATTCCTACCGGATTGATTCACCTATAATACAGTTCATCAACCGATGTTCTTTTCTGTATTCAATAGGAGATACTTTTTTCAAAGCTTTGAATTGGCGGGACAAGTTCTTGAAATTATTTATTCCGACTTGTTCCGCTACATCTGCGATAGGGGCGTCACTTGACAATAACAACTGTGCAAAACGCTCCATTCTAAGATTGAAGATGTATTTATGGATAGATTGTTTTGTAACCTGTTTGAAACGGATTTCCAATAAACGGCGTGACAGTGGGACTTGTCTGACAATGTCCGATACGGTTATTTCAGAAGCCAGATTCTGATGAATATATGTCAAAGCAGTATGAATATGTACATCGGTTGTCGAATAGAAATCTGTTGATTGCCGGTTTACAACATTCACCGGTTGTAGTACTACGTCCTGGCAGCTTCTTTCTTCATCATTTAATAAGCGGTCTATCAGTGCGGCGGCCTCAAATCCACCTCTCACAATGTTATGGTTGATGCTGGATAAAGGAGGATCAGAGAGATTGCATATAATATCGTCATTATCAACTCCTAATATGGCAATTTTGTCAGGTACTCTGATATTGTTTACCCGGCAGACTTCTGTTATGCGGTTTCCTTGATTGTCATCACAGGCCATGAGTGCTGTTGGTTTGGGCAATGATTCCAGCCACGTAAGTAAAGGAGGAGATTCAAAAAACCACAGGTCATCCAAAGATTGCTCCTGATAGACATAGAAATTATTGCCGAAACCATGGGTGGCTATGCATTCGTAGAAACCTTCACAACGTTCTTGTGACCATACGGCATCCCGGTAACCATAAAATGCGAAATTCTGAAACCCCTTGCTCAAGAAGAATTCAGCTGCCATTTTTCCTGTTGCCCGGTAGTTGCCGGTGATATTGGGAATATTGTTGAATCTTGATTTGTAGTCTTGTGCTAAAGCGATTATTCCGCTCTCGCGAAATATGTCTACATTGTCGTCATTGTCAAATCTTCCGATGATAGCGTCTGCTTGCCAAGCTTTCGCCCATTTTAACACTCCTTTTATGCCATAGATGTTTTTATAGGAAGGTGGCATTCGGCATACGACCCATGGATCGTGACTCTTTGAGTAGGCGAGGATACCCTTCAGCAAATTATACGAAAAGGTTTCTGTGAAGTCCGTTAATAATATCAGGCGAATCATGTTTGTCGGTTATATAAAAATGTTTATTTCTGATTACACAAATATAAGATTTCTATTTTTATATTCCTAACGAATGTCTGATATTCTATAATCTGCTGATAGAATAAATCATCTATTAATATTTGTTAGGAAAGCGAATTCCTTCGTTTCCCACATCCTGTGTGACGGTTTTCTTCTGATAACTCTTTTTTAGTGTCTAACTTTTCTTGCTTTTCGATATTCTTTTTTATATTTGCCTACGTTAATGAAGGAGATACGACAATTGAGAGATAAAATATTGATAGGATGCATATTGTGTCTGTTCTCTTTTATATCAAAGGGGGCAGCCAATAATTATATAATGAATCCTTATACCCATCAGGAAATCTCTGCCGACTCCATCATAGAACGTGTGATGACCTTTGCGCCTTTGTATGAAACGATAGTCAGCGATTATCGTGCGAACCTATATATAAAAGGTAAGATGGACATTCAGAAAAAGAATTTTATTCTCCGCTATGTACCTTCTATGTTTCGTTTGCAAAAGGGTGTTCGCGAATATCTGCTTGAAACATACAGTGACCTGCATTATACAGCTCCCAATATTTACGACCAAAAAGTAAAAGCCTCCCAAGGAACTGTGAGGGGAAACAGAGGATTGCCGGGTTTGCTTGAATACTTTAATGTAAATATCTACTCTTCTTCTTTGCTGAATGATGAACGCTTGCTATCACCACTGGCTAAAAACGGGCAGAAATATTATAAGTATCGGATAGACAGCGTAATGGGAGATCCTAACAATCTGGATTATCGGATACGTTTCATTCCCCGTACCAAGAGCGATCAGTTGGTGGGTGGTTATATGGTGGTCAGCAGTAACGTCTGGAGTGTTCGTGAAATTCGTTTTTCGGGAAGATCAGAACTGATAACATTTACCTGTTGGATTAAGATGGGAGATGTCGGCAAAAAGAATGAATTCCTGCCGGTGCGCTATGACGTAGAAGCTCTTTTCAAATTCCTCGGAAATAAGGTGGATGGTAATTATACAGCTTCTTTAGATTATAAATCCATCGAACTGAAAGAAAAAAAGGTACGTAAGAAAGAGAAGAGGAAATATAATCTTTCGGAATCTTTCTCTTTACAGTGTGATACGAATGCTTATAAGACGGACGCCTCTACCTTTGCTATCTTGCGTCCGATTCCTTTGAACGAAAGTGAGAAGAAACTATATTTCGACAATGCGCTTAGACGTGACACGGCTACTATACAAAAGCCATCCAAGAGTCAGGCCTTTTGGGGAACGATGGGTGATTTGATGGTAGAAGATTATAAATTCAATTTGTCCAATATCGGAAGCGTACGGTTTTCTCCGTTTATAAATCCGCTCTTATTCAGTTATAGCGGAAGCAACGGTTTGTCTTATCGACAGGATTTCCGCTACAACCGCCTTTTCAGAGGGGATAAATTACTTCGTATCGTGCCTAAACTCGGATACAACTTTACGCGTAAGGAGTTCTACTGGTCATTGAATGCCGACTTTGAATACTGGCCGCAGAAACGGGGATTCTTCCGGTTGAACGTGGGTAATGGTAATCGTATCTATAGCAGTAAGGTGTTGGACGAACTGAAAGCCATGCCGGATAGTATCTTTAATTTCGATTTAATTCATCTTGATTATTTCAAGGACTTGTATTTTAACTTCCGCCATACAGTTGAGGTGGTCAACGGACTGGATATCAGTCTGGGTTTCTCTGCCCATAAAAGAACAGCAGTAGAGCCTTCCCGTTTTGTGATTACCGGTGATTATCCGATGCCGCCTCCGGAGTTTATGGATAAATTCAAGAACACTTATATCAGTTTCGCTCCCCGCATCCGGATAGAGTGGACGCCGGGACTCTATTATTATATGAACGGAAAGCGGAAGATAAACTTGCATTCTATCTATCCAACCTTCTCGGTCGATTATGAACGGGGAATTAAAGGAGTATTTAAAAGTACGGGCGAATATGAAAGAATAGAGTTTGACCTTCAGCATCAAATCCGGATGGGATTGATGCGTAATATTTATTATCGTTTCGGATTCGGAGCATTCACCAATCAGGATGAGTTGTATTTTGTGGACTTTGCCAATTTCTCCCGCCATAATCTTCCCGTAGGCTGGAATGATGAAATCGGCGGAGTATTTCAGGTGCTTGACTCACGTTGGTATAACTCCTCCCGTCGTTATGTGCGGGGACATTTCACTTACGAAGCTCCGTTCCTTATTCTCCGGCATCTGATGAAGTACACCCGTTATGTGCAAAACGAGCGTATTTATATCAGTGCACTTTCTATGCCGCATCTTCAGCCTTATCTGGAAGTCGGATATGGCATCGGTACGCATATTTTCGACGTGGGAGTCTTCGTAAGCAGCGAAAACTGGAAATTCGGAGGAATAGGCTGTAAGTTCACGTTTGAGTTGTTCAACCGATAGTTTTTCTCTTTCCGGTTGTTTTATCGAAAGATTATACTTATCTTTGTATAAGAGAGGATGAGGGCCGAATTTAGCATCAAAGAGGTGTAGTCGCCTCGTAAGCACAGGTATTTTTCCTAGAAAATAAATTCTAAGGTATAAATACCTAAATTTATTTTAGTAAATAACTCATCCTCTCTTCTCTTTGTTTATATACATAATACAAAATGGACGGAATTCTAATAACGATATTTATTGTCACTGGTTTCCTGATTTATAAGATGATTTCCTCAAGCAGGAAACAAGAGGGGTATAAAAGATGGAAAGCGACAGACGGTAGTAAGGAAGAAAAGACGACTAAAGTAAAATGGGGGCATGGAACTTGGCTTAGGCATGCTTTGGGAGCGACAGTTCCAAGAACACAGTATGTTCAAAAGTATGATGAATCGGCTGTCGTCTGGTGTGCCAATCTGTTGGGAATAGAAACGGGACAGTTGAAGGAAATACTGCAAAATGTTTCTGCGCATTACCGGGAGTTTTGGATGAGAAAAAGAAAAGGAGGGTATCGTATGATCTCTGCTCCTAACAAAAAATTGCAATCCATTCAAACGACTATTAATTCTCGTATATTATCATCTGTAACAATGATTCATCCGGCAGCGGTAGGTTTCCGGAACGGTTATTCTGTGGTCGACAATGCCAATCCTCATTTGGGAAAACGGTATGTGTTGAAAATGGATATTCATGATTTTTTCTTTTCTATACGGAGTCCGAGAGTGAAAAAGACATTTGAGAAGATCGGTTATCCGGAAAATGTATCTAAAGTATTGGGAACGTTGTGTTGTTTGCACAGACACTTGCCGCAGGGAGCACCTACAAGTCCGTCATTAAGTAATATCGTTGGTTATGAGATGGATAGGAAATTGACAGCTTTGGCGGCGGAATACGGATTGACTTATACCCGGTATGCCGATGACTTGACTTTTTCGGGAGATGTATTTCCCAAAGAGCAGATTATTCCCCGTATCAAACAAATCATTCGTGATGAGAAATTCGAACCGAATCATAAAAAGACCCGTTTCGTCAATGAGCATGGCAAAAAGATTATCACGGGAGTGTCCATCTCTTCCGGTGTGAAACTGACTATCCCTAAAGCTAGAAAGAGGGAAATCCGGAAGAATGTCTATTTCATTCTGACAAAAGGTTTGGCAGAACATCAGCGACGGATTGGTTCGAGTGATCCTGTCTATCTGAAACGGTTGATTGGAGAGCTTTGCTATTGGCGGTCAATAGAACCGGACAATATCTATGTATCCGATTCTATTGCTGCCCTGAAACGTTTGGAGAAAGGGAATTAATCTAAATTTCTGTCACCTGAGTCTACCATTTAATCCACAATCGTAACCCGTTCGTTTTCAATTTTGGCATAATTTCTTTTTACGGCTTCGCGAATACCTCTTTGCATGGCAGCGTCTATGTTTGATCCCATGCGGGCAAAGCCAAATTGTTGTGCACATGCTTTTATCAAATCTGCCACAGGCAGGCTGATGGAGTCTGTCAACAGTTGTCGGATGGCATTGGCTATCTCTTCAGGAGCTATATCTGTCGCTTCCCGGTCGGAAACCGGACGATAAATAGAGTAGGAGATGCATTGCTCTCTATTTTCCCAGCAGAAAACAAGTCCTTCATGTTCGGTGCGATAGATATTCAGTGTATCTAAAGCCGTCTCTATCCGTGTTTCTACCCGTGTTCCCAAGCGACTGATTCCCCATTCGGACAGAATTTTCTTGCAAAGCAATGATTTGCTGACCGGAGCTTCATTCTCTATAATCTTCCGTATTTGAGAAGTGAGGATAGAATAGCTTTCGCTAAAGAAAAAGTCTTCCGGCGAATAGTTGCCTGGAGTGATCTTTGCCGATCGGTACTTTTGCTGTATTCTGTCTCGTGCGGAAGATGCGGAAGCAGTTTGCTTTTCAGAGGTGACAGGTGATGCTTTGAGTACAAATGAAATTTCATTGTTATTTCTTTGTGCGGTCGGTGTTTTGTCCACAGATTCTTTCTCGGCTGTCATTAGGGCAGGATCAATTCCGAAGGTAGTCTTGGCGTTAACCTTTGAACTCTTTTTCCGTGCGATAGCCTCTTGAATAGCTGCCATTACTTCGTCCGGTTTTTCCCACCAGTCCATAGTCCATATCCGGTAGATATCCCATCCGAGTGCTTTTAGTACATTGTTTTGTACAATTTCCCGGTCACGTGCGGTTTTGGTACGTTTATAGTTTTTGCCATCGCAGATAATACCTAATTGATAGTTAGATGTATTTTCGGTGTCAACGATACCTATATCTATTTTGTAACCGGAACATCCGATGTCTGTATGCACAGTGTACCCCAATGAACGCAGTTTATCGGCAATGATATTCTCGATGGAGGCTGCCGCTTCCGTTGATTGGGCTGTCACACTGTTGATTGTATTTCTGGTTCCCTTCTCCGCATATTCGAGGAAACGTTTTAGTCCGGCTACTCCGATAGAAGAAGTCCGGTTCAGGTCAATCATGTCCGCTCTTAAGGTGGAATAGATAATCATCTCATACCGGGCACGGGAAACGGCTACATTCAACCTTCTTTCGCCGCCTACCCGGTTCAGCGGTCCGAAATTCATGCTGACGCGTCCTTCTGCATCCGGACCGTAGCCCACAGAAAAGAGAATAACGTCCCGTTCATCTCCCTGCACATTCTCCAGGTTTTTGATAAACAACGGTTCGTCACATTCCAAAGCAAGAGTTTCCAGTTCGGGATGGAAGATAAAGAGGTCAGAAAGTAAGTCTTCTATCAAGGCTTGCTGGACGATGCTGAAAGTCACTACACCGATACTTTTCTTTCTCAATTCCTCGCTTCTCAATCTTCTGGCTATTTCTTCTACCACCGCTTGAGCTTCCGCCCGGTTTTGGCGCGATTTGCCTTTATCATAATAACCGTCGATATTGACCATCCTGACTTTCGATTCAATGTTGTCCGGAGAAGGGAAAGTCATCAGTTTGTTATCGTAATATTCGGAGTTGCTGAAAGCGATGAGGCTCTCGTGCTTGCTTCGATAATGCCACAATAAATATTTTGAAGGGATAGACAAGGCAAGACAGTCGTCAAGAATACTCTCCAAATCTTCCATTTCAATATTATCTTCATCGACGGTGTTGACCGAGAAGAAGTTGGTGGGAGGCATCTGTTTCGGGTCCCCCACAATAATCACGTTTTTGCCTCGGGCAATGGCTCCCACCGCTTCATAAGTAGGCATCTGTGATGCTTCATCAAAGACTATCAAATCGAATTTATCAGCATCCGTATCAATGAATTGAGCAACGGAAAGAGGGCTCATCAGCATACACGGACACATACGCGACAATAAAGTAGGAATCTGGTCGAACAGTTTGCGGATGGATATGCCACGGGCATTGTTGCGGATATTCTTTTGAAGAATACCCACTTCAGAACTTTGGATAGCTTCGTGAGTAAAAGACGGAATGTTGGAAGCCAGTCGCGCAAACAATTCTTTTTTGGTCGTTTCTTCGAATTTGGCAGATATTTGTTTGTATTTAGCAATAATGTCATTGAATATCCTGCCGTTGAATAATTCCAGCGTAGGTTCTTTGGCAATGATATACTGAATAACCGCCTGATAGAAACTCTTGCGGAACCTGTCTGTTAGTTGGTCGGTAGGGATATTCTTTTCCTTATATTCTGTCGCGATAAATCCGATTCCCAGCTTATTCAGAGTTTGGTATGCTTGTAACCACTGATACCAGTCTTTGAGCTTGCCGAGGTTATCTTTCCAAGTTTGGGCTTTTGATAGCGCGATTGTTATCCAGTCGGCCGAATGACTATAAAGCTCTTCTGTTGATACACCCAACGTGCCGGACAACTTCTTTTCAATAGCTGTGAGTGTATCCGACAACTGATACAGTTCATTGAAAGAGTGAGCATGCATATCTCTGAATGTTTGAATTCCTTCTGTGAGTTGTACAGACAAATTCTGTTTGATTTGTGACACTTTGGCAATGTCTTTTGCGTAATTCAACAAATGCGAATGAAGAGAAGTCATGTCATTGATAATCTGCTCAATGGCAGTCCAATCCTCATTCTTGCCGAATCGTCCGAACAAAGAGGGGAGTTGGCCGGTGTATTTCTGAACAGCTTCAGCTTCTTCCTGATACCGGATAATCCGGTAAAGTAGAGGTTTGATATCTTCTGTTTCAATCGTTTTTAAAGCATAGATATGGATGGCCTTTCTGATTTTCCGCTGTCCGAAATATCTGGGAAGGAACCACTGATCGGATACCCGGTTCCATTCGGCTACCATCTGCTTTGCGTTGAGGGATAGAATCTCTTTAGTAAATCCGGCCTCTATTTCTTTTCTTTGTTCATCACGTTTTTGACCATGAACCACCACTTCACGATATTCATTCAGCGTTTCATTCAATAACGGCAGAGTCAGCAATCCCGGAGTCAGCTCCGGAATATCGAGTATTTTCCGAATGATACAGGCAATCGTTTGGAAATCCTTGCGTGTAGGGTGTATATCCGTATCTTTCAGAAGTATGGAAAATACATGCGACTTCTGCCGGATGGTATTTAATAAATCAATGAAACCAGTAAGTAATTGGGAGGCTTCTTCTTTACCGGCAGATGAATACTCGGAAATCGAGATACCTGTTAATGGATGTTGATAAGGGTGTCCACACGCATTGGCGGTTCTGACTAACGATTCGATGGCCTCTTCCCATTGCACAAATGTATCTTTGTCCAATGTATCCAGATAGGGTTGTGGAATATCAAAACAAGCTTCGACGTCCACAGATTGATAATGGATAATGGCGTCGTATAGTGAAATTCCGAACGGATATTCTTTATGCAGGGCTTCGATATACTGATTCAGTTCCGCCCGCAAATTCAGCAAACGTTCCGCTTCCTTTTTGAATTCTTCGGGAGGTGCCTGCCTGATAATTTCTGTTGTTTCTTTCAATTGTGAGATAACAGCGGATTTTTTTGTCTTGTTGGAATGAATTTCCAAACAGAACGGAGCTAAACCGATAGCCGCCAGTCGGTTTTGAACAACGGAGAGAGCTGCCATTTTTTCCGCAACGAATAAGACACGTTTTCCTTTGTAAAGCGCGTTGGCGATGATATTGGTAATCGTTTGCGATTTGCCCGTTCCCGGAGGGCCGTGCAGGATAAAAGTTTTATCGTGTACAGCTTCATAGATAGCTTCCAATTGCGAAGAATCGGCAATGATAGGCAATACGATGTCTGTTGGTGACAGTTGTTTGTCCATATCTGTTGCGTCTATTCCTTCTGTTGCGGCTTCCCACTCTATCTTTCCGTTGATGAGGCTTGAAACAATTTTGTTCTGGACCAGTTTATTGGCATTATTGTGAATATCATTCCACATGATGAACTTGTTGAAAGAGAAGATGCCTAAGATGGCCTGCTCTTCCACATCCCATTTACGCTGGTTCTTGATACTGTTGCGAATGATGGAATAAATCAGTTTGACGTTGACGCCGCTTTCATCGGTGGGCAACGGGTCCAATCCCGATACGGTAATTCCGAAGTTTTGGCGAAGCATTTCTAATAACGTAATATTCATCATCGTTTCCTCTTCCCTGGAACGGATCACATAGCCTTTAGCTGCCGACTTACGGATGATTTCAACGGGCATTAGCAGGATGGGAGCGTAGCGGGGACGTTCGCTGGAAGGAGTCTCGTACCATTTCAAAAGTCCGAGAGCCAGATAAAGAGTGTTGGCTCCATTCTCTTCGATAGAAGTACGTGAAGAACGGTATAAATGCGTCAGTGCTTTGCCTAAATCGTTCTCGGACAGATAAAAGCGCAGTCTTTTCTGCGAAAGCTCCGAGTTGATGAAGCCAACCACCGGGTCAGACTCCGGTACGGAGGAATAAATGCCGAAATCTATCGCCGGGCTTTCCCAATCGGCAGGGCGGTGCAGGATGCGGAACTCTTCTCCGTCAGCCAATGCGTCTTCCAGGCAAGCCAGATTAGCCGGGATCAGTTGGAGCGTGTTCTTGGTAATCCGGATATTCAGCAGGTTGTTGCGAAGGCTCAAGTCCAGCAACCGCCTTTCCCACAACAGTTGTTTGGTGATTACGGTCTGGGTCTCATTGCCCGATAAATCATATGGATTGATACTTTGTGGAGTGGCATGAACGGTACTTTTCTGAATGTTGGTCTCTTTTTCTTCGACCTCCCATACCTGTCCGTGCAAAATACGTTGAGGGATAGGACGTACACCCGAATATCTCGCTCTCTTGATGTCTATTGCAAGGAGGAAGTTATTCCCGTCCGTCAACTTTCCGTTTGCTTTCTTCACCGCATCGTCGAAATCGGACGAATGTCCCATGTTCATGCAAGTCGTTTCAACCAAAGTAATGTCGTAGATTCCTTCCGCTGTTCTTTTCGTTAATAGAGAAACATCATCAATCGTAGGATCCGGAAAAGTTTCCGGTACCAGCCAGGCTCCGGCGAAAGCGTGTCCTTGAGTGATGATGATTAAAGCATTCAGCCCGATTGCCTCCAGACAAGAAGCATAAAGCAAAGCCATATCCAGGCAGGTTCCCAATTTCTGTGCCATCACAGAATCGGCTAACCGGACGCGCTGCCCATATTCTTCGAAACTGGCAGGAACGGTACTGTATATAATCTGTTGCTCCGCGATAGCTGTATAGATGGCAGCCATCTGTTTCCTCACCCTGTCCGGAGTTCGGCTTTGATATTCATCGAGAGACGGATTGTCAGTCCACTGTCCCAGAATGGAAGCAGCTCTTTTAATAATCGGCAAGATAGCCGTATGATTGGGAGTGATGAAAGCAGCCAGCATTTCGGGCAATACGTTGAGCCCGCCCCATTGGTCGTATGCCAGGATGTCGATAGGATATGTTTGGCAGAATATCGGTTCCGCTTCAGCGGTAATTTCAATTTTCAGGTTGCCGGATAAACGTTCGGTCAGTTGTGTGAAGTAGTTGGCGGACAACGTGAGATTGAATGACGACAGACCGACCGAACCGTTTGCCGGAATCTGTTCCACAGCCATCGGAGTGGCGTTTCCGAAAGTCGGTTCTGTCGTGATTGATACCTGAATGTCCTTCAGTGGGGCAGATGTCGTGTTCTCAATAGAAAGCTGATGAATGATCGATGCACCGTTTTGTTGTATCGCAAAATTAATAAGCGGTAAATAGTCGCATTGCACCTTGACTTTGTCCAATCTCTCGTCCATGGCAAAAACAGTATAAATTAAAAATTGCAATATTACAAAAAATACGGATATAAGTCTCTTTTCTTCTGCCATTCTTTTGTCAATCAAGAAAATATTTCTACCTTTGCGCCCGATTTATAGATAATATAATGTCTTATTTAATTAAAGTATTAAACAATTTTATTATTAATGGAAAACTTAAAGAACGTAGCTCCTATTGAAGATTTCAACTGGGATGCTTATGAAAATGGCGAAACAGTAACCAACGTTAGCCACGATGAACTTGAAAAAGCTTACGACGGTACGCTTAACAAAGTGAACGACCGTGAGGTTGTTGACGGAACCGTAATCGCAATGAACAAGCGTGAAGTAGTTGTGAACATCGGTTACAAATCAGACGGTATCATCCCTTTGAATGAATTCCGTTACAATCCGGACCTGAAAATTGGTGATACTGTAGAAGTATACATCGAAAACCAGGAAGACAAAAAAGGACAGCTCGTTCTGTCACACAGAAAAGCCCGCGCTACTCGTTCTTGGGATCGCGTTAACGCTGCTCTGGAAAATGAAGAAATTATCAAGGGATTCATCAAGTGCCGCACGAAGGGTGGTATGATCGTAGACGTATTCGGAATCGAAGCATTCTTGCCGGGTTCTCAGATCGACGTTAAACCGATCCGCGACTATGATGTATTCGTTGGCAAAACAATGGAATTCAAAGTGGTTAAAATCAACCAGGAATTCAAAAACGTTGTTGTATCTCACAAAGCTCTTATCGAAGCTGAACTGGAACAACAGAAGAAAGAAATCATCGGTAAACTTGAAAAAGGACAAGTTCTTGAAGGAACTGTTAAAAATATCACATCTTACGGTGTATTCATCGACCTTGGTGGCGTAGACGGTTTGATCCACATCACTGACCTTTCTTGGGGACGCGTTAGCGATCCGAAAGAAGTGGTTGAACTGGATCAGAAGCTCAACGTTGTTATCCTTGACTTCGATGACGAAAAGAAACGTATCGCTCTTGGCTTGAAACAACTGACTCCGCACCCATGGGATGCTCTTGATACTGACTTGAAGGTTGGTGACAAGGTGAAAGGTAAAGTGGTTGTTATGGCTGACTACGGCGCATTCATCGAAATCGCTCCGGGCGTAGAAGGTTTGATCCACGTTTCAGAAATGTCTTGGAGCCAACACCTGCGTTCTGCACAAGATTTCATGAAGGTAGGCGACGAAGTGGAAGCTGTTGTTCTTACACTTGACCGTGAAGAACGTAAGATGTCTTTGGGTATCAAACAACTGAAACAAGATCCATGGGAAACTATCGAAGAAAAGTATCCTGTAGGTTCTAAGCATACTGCAAAAGTACGTAACTTCACTAACTTCGGTGTATTCGTAGAAATCGAAGAAGGTGTAGACGGCTTGATCCACATCTCTGACCTTTCTTGGACTAAGAAAGTAAAACACCCGTCAGAATTTACTCAGATTGGTGCTGACATCGAAGTTCAGGTATTGGAAATCGACAAAGAAAACCGTCGTTTGAGCCTTGGACACAAACAACTCGAAGAAAATCCTTGGGATGTATTCGAAACAGTGTTCACTGTAGGTTCTGTACACGAAGGTACTATCATCGAAATGTTGGATAAGGGTGCTGTTGTAGCTCTTCCTTACGGTGTAGAAGGTTTCGCAACTCCGAAACACCTTGTAAAAGAAGACGGTTCACAAGCACAGTTGGATGAGAAACTTGAATTCAAAGTGATCGAGTTCAACAAAGACGCTAAGAGAATCATCCTGTCTCACAGCCGTATCTTCGAAGATGTAGCTAAAGCTGAAGAAAGAGCAGAAAAGAAAGCTACTTCTGGCGCAAAGAAAGCATCTTCTGGTAAGAGAGAAGATTCTCCGATGATCCAAAACCAAGCTGCTTCAACTACTTTGGGCGACATCGACGCTCTGGCTGCATTGAAAGAACAGTTGGAAGGAAAGAAATAATCTGAACAGAATATTTTCTAATGAAGGCGCTCCCGTTTGGGGGCGCCTTTTTTTATTCACCATATCCTTCTTATCCTCTGTGTCCTCCGTGGTGAATAGAAAAAAAAGTTTCATCCTTTGCAAGATTGAATCTGAAATGCTTTATCTTTGCATACCATGGAAAAATTTGAGTTACATATATTGGGATGCGGTTCCGCTTTGCCTACCACGCGACATTTTGCGACCTCTCAAGTCGTAAACTTGCGTGAAAAACTATTTATGATTGATTGTGGCGAGGGAGCACAGATGCAATTACGCCGTTCGCGACTGAAATTTTCCCGATTAAATCATATCTTCATCTCTCATTTACATGGTGACCATTGTTTCGGATTGTTGGGGCTGATCTCTACATTCGGATTATTGGGAAGAACAGCCGATTTACATATCCATTCTCCAAGAGGACTGGAAGAGTTGTTTGCGCCGATGCTTGCTTTCTTTTGCAAGACTTTGACTTATAAGGTGTTCTTCCATGAATTCGAAACGAAAGAACCGATGCTCATTTACGATGACCGTTCGGTGACTGTAACCACAATCCCTTTAAAACATCGAATTCCCTGTTGCGGTTTCCTTTTTGAAGAGAAACAGCGTCCGAATCATATTATCAGAGATATGGTGGATTTTTATAAAGTTCCGGTCTATGAACTGAACCGCATCAAGAACGGAGCAGACTTTGTAACTCCCGAAGGAGAAGTAATACCCAATTTACGTTTGACCCGTCCATCGGCTCCGGCTCGTAAATATGCTTATTGCTCTGATACAATCTATCGCCCGTCACTTGCCGAACAAATCAAAAATGTAGATTTGCTTTTCCATGAGGCTACCTTTGCGCAGACAGAGCAGGCACGGGCCAAGGAAACTTATCATACTACGGCTGCACAAGCCGCACAACTTGCCTTGGACGCCAATGTGAGACAATTGGTGATCGGACACTTTTCAGCCCGTTACGAGGATGAATCTATTCTGCTTAATGAAGCGTCCGGCATTTTCCCGCAAACCATTTTGGCGAAAGAAAATCTGTGTATTGACGTTGATGGAGGAACTGTGTATGAGAAATAGATGCCTGCTTTGGGGAGCGGTAATCCTATTCATCGCTTGTCTGGCAGCCTGTAAAAAAGAGAAACCCCAATCTCCGATACCGGACTCACTGTCTTCCCTGCAAGAACTGTTCAACCCTGCTTATCAAATAGATGCCGACAGTATTCGTCTAATGATTCGTTCCTGCTTGAACGAAAACCCCATAACTCCTTGGGATTCGGCTTTGCTGGCCCATTATCGGGAAAAAGATGAATTCTTCTGGTTGAATGACTCGCTCGTATCCGATAAACCTGCCACACAGGTGGCGGACTCTATGTTGTTCTGGTTGGGAGACATCTCACGGCATGGCATTAATCCGAATCTTTATCCTGTGGATAGCCTCCGTGAGAGATTGCAACAGATACGTTCTTTGAAGTTACAGGAAGGAAAGACAATGAACCGTCTGTTGGCAGATGTGGAATATCAGTTGACAGCCGCTTATCTTTCGTATGTGTGCCAGTTGAAATTTGGCTTCTTGCCTTCGGAACGCAGATGGAATGATTCAGTCAATCATATTCCCCTGAAGCATTGTGATGCTGCTTTTGCAAATGCCGCCCTCGATTCATTGCGCGCAAATCCCAATGCCGCTTTTCGTGGAGCACAGCCTTCTTCTCCATTTTATCGCAAGATGCAGGAAGAACTGGTTCGTGTGAACGCCTGGGGGAAAACAGACACTACGGATTATTACCGGGATCGTCTGTTGGTAAATATGGAGCGGGCACGTTGGCAATATGCATTGGATAAAGGACAGAAATATGTGATAGCCAATGTGGCGGCATTCATGTTGCAGGCGGTCAACGAAGAAACGGATTCTATTCTGGAGATGCGTATCTGTGTGGGAACTGTGAAGAATAAAACGCCTCTCCTGTCGAGCAGGATTTATTATATGGAGCTGAATCCGTACTGGAATGTACCTCAAAGTATTATCCGGAAAGAAATCATCCCTACTTATCGCAGAGATACGACCTATTTCACCCGTAACCGTATGAAGGTGTATGACAAGAACGGCTTACAAGTGAATCCTCATCAGATTAATTGGGCTAAATATGCAGGAAAAGGTGTACCTTATACGGTGAAGCAGGACAATAAAACGGGGAATTCATTGGGACGCATCATCTTCCGTTTCCCTAATCCTCATTCCGTATATCTGCACGATACTCCTTCCCGCTGGGCTTTCACGCGAAAGAATCGTGCAGTGAGCCACGGTTGCGTACGTCTTCAGAAAGCACTCGACTTTGCTTTCTTCCTGCTGAAAGAGCCGGATGAATTATTGGAAGACCGTATCCGCATTGCAATGGATATCAAGCCGGTGAGTGAAGAGGGGAAGAAGCTGCCCGTCAGTTCGGCCTACCGTGAACTGAAACATTATAGTTTAGAGAAATATATACCTTTATTTATAGATTATCAGACGGTTTATCTGTCTGCCGATAATAATTTGAGGTATTGTGAGGACATTTATAAATATGATCCGTCTTTACTAGAGGCAATGAACAACCTGAATTTGAAACCATAAATAAACATACAGATACAAGAGATTATGATTCCTTATAACGAACGCGAAGTTCTGAAACTCCTTCAGGAGGAGAGTACACAGCGGAAAGGATTTGAAATGATTGTGGCGCAGTATAGCGAGCAATTGTATTGGCAAATCCGCCGGATGGTACTGTCGCATGAGGATGCGAACGATCTCCTGCAAAACACTTTCATCAAGGCATGGACGAATATCGATTATTTCCGTGCCGAGGCGAAACTGTCTACCTGGCTCTATCGCATCGCACTGAACGAATGTCTTACCTTTCTGAATAAGCAGCGCGCTATGACTACCGTGGATATTGACGACCCTGAAGCTGCGATTGTGCAGAAGCTGGAAAGTGACTCCTACTTTTCGGGCGACGAAATACAGTTGTGTCTGCAAAAAGCTCTATTGACTTTGCCGGAAAAACAGCGTATGGTGTTCAACCTGAAATATTATCAGGAAATGAAATACGAAGAGATGTCGGAAATCTTCGGTACATCGGTTGGTGCGCTCAAAGCGTCATATCATCATGCGGTGAAGAAAATAGAGAAGTTTTTAGAAGAAATAGATTAAACCTTTTAAATTGGACGGTGTCTAAGAAAAAGAGAGGAGAAAAACGTATGAAAGAAGAAGATATCCTATTGAAGAAGCTTGGTAAGGAGAATTCCTTCAAAGTGCCTGATGGTTACTTTGAAAACCTGACTTCGGAGGTAATGAATAAACTTCCTGAAAAAGAAAAAATAGTTTTCAAGGAAGAACCTGTCAGCACATGGACAAGACTGAAACCATTGCTCTATCTCGCTGCTATGTTTGTAGGTGCGGCCCTGATTATCCGGGTAGCGTCGACAGATCACAAACCTGTTGCGGTCGATGAAGTGGCGGTGATGGAGGTAGATACTGAAGTCGTATCGGACGAAATGCTGGATGTGGCACTGGACCGTGCTATGCTGGATGATTATTCGTTATATGTTTATTTGAGTGATGCAAGTGTAGAATGATTTATTAAAACTGATTGAATACAGAAAATGAGAAAACTAATCGCATTGGTTGTTTTGTTGTGTGGCTTTATGCCCGTTCTTTGGGCTGCTGATGGGTGTGATCAGCATTTATCCCGGGAGGAGTTTAGGGCAAAACAAAAGGCATTCATTATCGAACAGGCTGGATTGACTAAAGAAGAGGCAGCCAAGTTCTTTCCCGTCTATTTTGAACTCCAGGATAAGAAGAAGAAACTGAATGATGAATCGTGGGATTTGATGCGCAAAGGCAAGGATGATAAGACAACGGAAGCTCAATATGCAGAAATCAACGAAAAAGTTGCCAACAATCGTATTGCTGCCGACCAGCTTGATAAGACTTATCTGGGTAAATTCAAGAAGATTCTTTCCAGTAAGAAGATATTTCTTGTGCAGCGCGCGGAAATGCGCTTCCACCGGGAGATGATAAAAGGAATGAATCGTGGCAAGGACAAAGGAGACGATTCGAAGAAGAAATAAAGAAAAAAACAGAATGTTTAATTCATATGAATAGACGTTCTTTTTGAGTAAAACAGAGGCTCTATTCGCACAGAACAGAGCCTCTGTTTTTTTATTTAGACAGCATTGATGTTAAGTATTCTATTTCTGCAATCAATAGTGGAATATCCTGTTTGGCATGTGTTATGAACTCCAAATCATCTTTTGATGATGGCATTTAAATCAATGTTATTCATGGGTCTTATAGTCCTTTTTTCTTTGCTTCATTCCAAATAGCATCCATCTCTTCAAGAGACATATCCTTCAGGCTTTTTCCTTCCTTGATAGTATGTTCCTCCAAATAATTGAAGCGACGGATAAACTTTTGATTGGTAAGTTCCAAAGCATTATCAGGATTGATCTTGTAGAGACGCGCTGCATTGATAAGGCTAAACATAACGTCGCCGAATTCAGCTTCCGCCTTGTCCTTATCCATATTAGCTACTTCATCCTGAAATTCTCCGATTTCTTCCTTCACTTTATCCCATACCTGTTCACGCTCTTCCCAGTCGAAACCTACATTGCGGGCTTTGTCTTGAATACGATAAGCCTTGATGAGCGAGGGGAGGGCAGCGGGTACACCGCTCAATACACTCTTGTTGCCGTCTTTCTCCTTTAGCTTCAACTGTTCCCAATTTTCGGAAACTTGTCCTGCTGTCTCTGCTTTTACCTCTCCGAATACATGCGGGTGACGGAAAATCAGTTTATCACACAGTTTATCGCAAACATCTTTGATGTCAAAATCTCCTGTTTCCGAGCCTATCTTGGCATAGAAGGCTACATGTAGCAATACGTCCCCCAATTCCTTGCAGATTTCTTTCTTGTCATCCCTCATCAGGGCGTCGCAAAGTTCGTAAGTCTCTTCTATGGTGTTGGGACGCAGACTTTCATTGGTCTGTTTGCGGTCCCAGGGACATTTAACACGCAGTTCGTCGAGAATGTCCAGGAAGCGTCCGAAGGCTTCCATCTGTTCTTGTCTGGTATGTGACATAAATCGTTTTTTATTTAAAAATTGATGCAAAGATATGACTAATAATTCATCCCGAAGTTCCAAAGAGGAATAATATTACCGTATCCGGTTTCTATATCATCTTTTACAATGTATCCTTCTTTGGCTTCGGTTATCTGTTGTTGTCCTTTGTTTTTTCCTCCTATTTCAAATGTTCTTTCTCCTATTTGGAAATCAGAAATTTTTGAAGATATAATGTCCTGTTTTACTCGCATTTGGTTATAAAAAAATGTTTCGCGGATATTACCGATATTGGAATTTTCTCCTCCTAATGCATAAATGAAATTAGTATTATCAAGATATATTTTTTCTACTTTGCCCAGACCTCTGATCCCGCCTGTGTCATTGCGAACTTGAGCTATCATTCCCGCTTTCTCGATATAAATTAAGTAATCGCTTAAATAATTACGACTTACTCCAATGATGTCAGCGAGTTTTTGCATGACAGGCTTAAATGGAACGCTTTTGGCAATAATCATCAACAGTTGTTTCAATTTACGTCCTGTGGAGACATTCATATTAGCATATTGAGGAATGTCATTTTCCATAGTTTGGTTGATTACTTGGTTCAACTCGATTTCAAAAGTGATATCTTTGCTAAACGGGTAATAGCCGTGTTGTATATATTCAGCGAATAGCGGAAGTGGATGTGCTATTCCCGGAATTTCAACTTTATGTTCCAGTATCTCTTCTAATGTGTAGACTGGTACATGAATTTGATGGAACATACTTAAATATTCTCTGAAAGACAGCCCTTGCATTTCATAGATGGGGGTACGTCTGCTTAAATCTGCCGTTCCTTTATAAATATCCAAAATAGAGGAACCGGTGAAAAGAACTTGCATATCAGGATAAGAATCGAATATCTGCTTCAATTCACGAGACCAGTTAGGGTATTTGTGTATTTCATCAATAAATAGGTGCTTGCCACCTTGTTTGCTGAATTTGTCTGTTAGGTCAATCAGGGAATTATCGGCAAAGTACATATTGTCTGCTGAAACATACAATGTATCTTTCGGATTCATGTTCTGCTTGATATGTTGAAGGAACATGGTGGTTTTACCTACTCCGCGTGGTCCGACAAGTCCGAGCATATGACTGTCCCAGTTTATTTCAGTATACTTGTATCGGATGAAATCGGTACTTGTAGCTTTAAGGAGTTTATTGAAGTTTTCGTATAATCTGTCCATGGTTGGTATATATTTATATGCAAATATACGTCAATTGCACAACAAAAGTGCAGAAAATTGTAGTTTTCTGCACTTTTGTTGTGCAATTGGTGAGGAAAATCAAGTGAAAATGTTTTCTTGAGGAATTTATTTGGTTCAATCCGTTAATAATTCTGTTTGTATATATAGAACATAGCTGATTATCCAAAACTCAATAAATGTATATGATTTGTCCTGCCAATAGCTTTGATATGTTATTTCCAACGTTATACAATTATGAATAGCTTCAATGACCGGTATCAGATATTGTTCTCCTGAGGGATAGTCTTCTAGTAGAATTTTATCCTTTAATTTGTGGCTTTTATTGAGGGTTGTATTGACTGCAAATGTATTCAAGGGCCATTTTCTGAGTCCTTTCTTTTTAAGTTATTCAGTGTTTTCTATGTAATAATTACATCCGTTATGTCTATCGCATTCTATGTTTATGCCGAATAGTTCCTCAATAGCCTTCCGGTGATCACACTGCAGCCATTTACGGTTAATTTCATCCTGTGTTATTGTTCCAGCCCGATAGATTGTATCTACTAACCAGAGATATCTATTAAAGAGATCTTTTGCCATAAAGAAATCAGTTTATCCGTTTTATATTAGTGCTGCAAATATCGTGAAACGATGTGCCAAAACAAGGCACAATCTATACTTATTTCTTTTTCCACTCCTGATAGGAAATCAGCAGCCCCACTACTTCCGAATAGTTTTGCCGTCCGCTTTCTATCTTATTCCCTTTCAGATAAAGGTCATATATCCAATCCTGCACAGCACCGACCACGGGGCTATACTTGGCAGCCCAATACGCCTGGTTATTCTTAGCCAATTCGATAATTTCCGGTCGGATACGTTTAAAAAGTCGGGTGTATTCTTCTTCCGGGAGTAATCTTTGCGCATTTCCCAATACATGTCCCAATACAGAAAAGTATCCGGAAAAACGGATTCCCATTGCTTGTGAACGGGTGCAAACCTGATAAGCATAAAAATTAGCTTCCGCTTCACTGGTGATACCTAATAAATGGGCTAGTTCGTGAGCATAAGTGGCCGGATAATTAACGGGAAGCAAATCTCCGTTGAGTGTAAACTCACAGAAGAAAGGCCCCATGCTACCCGTTACTCCTACCATTGAAATGAAGGGAGTGAATAACATTGTTTTTACCCTCGGATGCTCGTGTGGAGGGCGATGTACGCCCAAGCTATCACTTAACTGATGATAGATTCGCACAGTTTCCTCTCGTATCAAGTCTTGGTTGATACTATTGACAGGAGTATACGAACGGTTAAGTTGAGTAATATAATCATCTACGAATTCTTGGAAAATCTCGGGAGTATAGGCGGTGTACGGGATTTCTGTTCGTTGATAGAAGTTTTTCTGCGAGTAGTTCAGTCCCCATGCCAGATAGAACCATACATAAATCCATAATAAGTATTCCCCGTCGCGCAATAAGATTTTCTTCCAAGGCAACTTCTTGCGGAGACGGGCATAAAAGGGATAAACAATCACGCCTGTGATGCTAAGAAAAATAAATAAATCCCCTATTGCAAAAGGAAATAAACCGGAAAAAAACGACAGGACGTATGAGATAAGGGGATAGATTGTCTGAGAATAGATCGTTGCCAGAGCAGGAATCCATTGCGTTAGCCACACCAGGATTAACAATGCTCCTAAGGCTAAATATCTTACATTTGGCTTATTTTTCATCATTTGTATAATATCAGTCAACAAAAATATGCATTTAATAAACGTCGCGCGAAAAAATACCTCTATATTTGCAAAAAATCTGTTAACAGTGACTTTGTGTACCTGCGTAATCAGAGAAAGTTATTCAACATAAACCGGATAAGATGGCTACATCAGAAGAAATAGAGAAGTATTGCAGGAATTGTGTGTCACGTGATTTTGTGAACGGAAAAGGACTCGTTTGTAAACGTACCGGAGAACTTCCCGCTTTTGAAGAAGAATGTGACAGTTTTGAGCAAGATAAGGAGTTGGAAAGATTAGCGCCTCCCAAACCGGAAGACTTTCCGGTATCTATGACAGAAGAGGAAATGCTTGCCGAAGAGAACCTGCCCAAAGGAGTATTGTGTGCGGTTGTCGCATGTATCGTTGGTGCGGTGGCATGGGGGCTGATTTCCGTTTCTACAGGTCGTCAGATAGGATTTATGCCCATTGCTATCGGATTCATGGTAGGTTTTGCGATGCGACAGGGCAAGGGAATACGTCCTGTTTTCGGAATTATCGGTGCGGCATTATCTCTGATTAGTTGTATCTTAGGTGATTTCTTGTCTATTATCGGGTATATCTCCCAAGATTATGAAATGGGCTATTTTCAAGTCCTGGCAGGTGTAGATTATGGAGAGATATTCTCTATTCTGTTGAAAAATGTAATGTCGATGACTGCCCTGTTCTACGGATTCGCTCTTTATGAGGGATATAAATTCTCTTTCCGTGCACAGAAACATCCCGAGGGTGGTAAGATTTGAATTTAAATTATTAATTTTGTACCCGTTATTTTTAGAATATACATTATCATATACATAAAACAATATGGAATTAGCAAGTAAGTACAATCCCGCTGACGTGGAGGGAAAATGGTACCAGTATTGGCTGGACCATCATTTATTCAGTTCAAAACCCGATGGTCGTGAACCTTACACCATCGTCATTCCGCCCCCGAACGTCACCGGTGTGTTACACATGGGACACATGCTTAATAATACCATCCAGGATATTTTAGTTCGTCGTGCCCGTATGGAAGGCAAGAATGCCTGCTGGGTGCCGGGAACTGACCATGCTTCTATTGCCACCGAAGCAAAAGTTGTAAACAGACTCGCTTCTCAAGGTATCAAGAAAACCGATCTGACTCGTGATGAGTTCTTAAAACATGCCTGGGAATGGACAGACGAGCACGGTGGTATTATCTTGAAGCAACTCCGTAAACTCGGCGCATCCTGCGATTGGGATCGTACTGCTTTCACTATGGATGAGAAACGCAGTGAAAGTGTAATCAAGGTATTTGTCGATCTGTTCGATAAAGGATTGATCTACCGGGGCGTCCGCATGGTAAACTGGGATCCGAAAGCCTTGACTGCTCTTTCCGACGAGGAAGTAATCTACAAGGAAGAACACGGAAAGCTGTATTACCTCCGTTATAAAGTGGAAGGCGATCCGGAAGGTCGCTACGCGGTTGTTGCAACGACTCGTCCCGAAACAATTATGGGGGATACGGCCATGTGTATCAATCCGAACGACCCGAAGAACGAATGGCTGAAAGGAAAGAAAGTAATCGTTCCGCTGGTAAACCGTGTCATTCCTGTGATTGAGGATGATTATGTAGATATCGAATTCGGTACAGGTTGTCTGAAAGTAACCCCGGCCCATGATGTAAACGACTATATGCTGGGTGAAAAATATAACCTGCCTAGTATCGATATCTTCAATGACAACGGTACATTGAGCGAAGCTGCCGGTATGTATATCGGTATGGACCGTTTCGATGTTCGTAAACAAATAGAGAAAGACCTCGAAGCTGCCGGATTGCTGGAAAAAATAGAAGCCTATACTAATAAGGTAGGATATTCGGAACGTACCAACGTTGTGATCGAACCGAAATTGTCTATGCAATGGTTCCTCAAGATGCAGCATTTCGCAGATATGGCATTGCCTCCGGTAATGAACGACGATCTGAAATTCTACCCTGCAAAATACAAGAATACCTACCGTCACTGGATGGAAAACATCAAAGACTGGTGTATCAGCCGTCAGTTGTGGTGGGGGCATCGTATTCCTGCATACTTCCTGCCGGAAGGTGGTTATGTAGTAGCCACTACTCCCGAAGAAGCTCTGGCAAAAGCAAAAGAAAAGACGGGTAATGCCGCCCTGACAATGGAAGACCTGCGTCAGGATGAAGATTGCCTGGACACTTGGTTCTCTTCCTGGTTGTGGCCTATCTCTTTGTTCGACGGAATCAATAATCCGGGCAATGAAGAAATCAAATACTACTATCCGACAAGCGACCTTGTGACAGGACCGGACATTATCTTCTTCTGGGTAGCCCGTATGATTATGGCAGGCTACGAATATGAGGGACAGATGCCGTTTAAGAACGTATACTTCACAGGAATCGTTCGCGATAAGCAGGGACGTAAGATGTCTAAATCACTCGGTAACTCTCCTGACCCATTGGAACTGATTGAAAAGTATGGTGCCGACGGTGTACGTATGGGTATGATGCTTTCAGCTCCTGCCGGAAACGACATCCTTTTCGATGACGCACTTTGCGAACAGGGACGTAACTTCTGCAACAAGATATGGAATGCTTTCCGTCTGATTAAAGGATGGACGAATGCCCAAGGAACGATTGCAGTTCCGCCCGAGGCTCATCTGGCTGTTCAATGGTTCGACCAAAGACTGGATGCAGCTGCGGTTGAAGTTGCCGATTTGTTCTCTAAATATCGTTTGAGCGAAGCATTGATGTTAGTTTACAAACTATTCTGGGATGAGTTCTCTTCTTGGTTGCTGGAAATTGTGAAACCGGCTTATGGACAGCCCGTTAATGGCTTTATTTATAGTATGGTGCTTAGTTCTTTCGAACGTCTGCTTGAGTTGCTTCATCCTTTCATGCCGTTTATCACAGAAGAACTGTGGCAGCAACTGCGTGAGCGCAAACCGGGTGAAAGTTTGATGGTTACTCTCATGGAGGAGCCTCTTGAGGTAAACGAGAAATTCTTGCAAGAATTTGAATTGGCTAAGGAAATTATCAGCAATGTCCGCAGTATTCGTTTGCAGAAGAATATTGCTTTGAAAGAACAACTCGAATTGCAGATCGTAGGTAGTCATCCGGTAGAAAAAATGAATCCGGTGATTATCAAGATGTGTAATCTGTCTGCTGTAACAGTGGTGGAAAGCAAATCGGAAGGTGCTGCTTCTTTCATGATAGGAACAACAGAATTTGCGGTACCATTGGGTAATATGATTGACGTGGAAGCGGAAATTGCCCGTATGGAAGCAGAACTGAAGCATAAAGAAGGATTCTTGCAAGGCGTAATGAAGAAGCTTAGTAATGAAAAATTCGTCAACAATGCTCCGGCGGCTGTTCTCGAACTGGAACGCAAGAAACAGGCCGATGCTGAAAGTATTATTAATTCTTTGAAAGAAAGCATTGCTGCTTTAAAGAAAGCGTAACTCTCTGATAGCTAAATTTCAATAATATAAGGCATCTCGATTAATTTTGAGATGCCTTTTTTTTGCGAAATGGAAATAAATACTACCTTTGCCGTAGCTATTATCGAACATCACAAATGAAACAAGTACTCCGAATCACCTCATTCTTAAGCATATTCCTTTTTATAGAAGGATTCTTATTATCTGTGTCAGCTCGAACTGATACAAAAAATAAAGAAGTACTGGTTTTAAACTCCATTAATTTTAACTTGCCTTGGGCTAAAAACTTCTATTGGTGCATACACGATGTCCTTCAGAAGCAGGGTATATCTGCCAAAGCGGAATCTCTTTCCGTACCTGCTTTGGCTAATAAGATGGAAGCAGATGCCGTAGTCACCCATTTGCGCGAGAAATACCCGGTAGCTCCCGCTGCCATCGTCTTGATTGGAGATCCGGGATGGATTGTCTGCCGTGAACTGTTTGATGACGTATGGAAAGACGTTCCGGTAATAGTGGCAAATGCCTGCGACCGCCTGCCTGCTTCTCTCGATGTTTTACTGTCTCATGCTCCGCTGACGGAAACCAACAGTGTCCCCGGTGAAGAATGGAGAAGAGGCTATAATCTGACACTTTTAAAGCAGCATTATTATGTGAAGGAAACAGTGGAACTGATTTATAAACTAATACCAGACATGAAACGTCTGGCATTTCTTTCGGACGACCGATATATTAGTGAAGAAACCCGTGGGGATGTGAAGGAAGCCGTCGAAAAAAACTTCCCGGATTTACGTCTGGAGCTACTTTCTACCACTCAATTATCGACAGAAATGTTGCTGGATACCCTGCATAGTTATACACCCAATACAGGAATTATTTACTACTCCTGGTTTGAGTCTCATAATGAAAATGACAACAACTATCTTTTCGACCACATACAGGAAATTATAACCAATTTTACTCCCTCACCTCTGTTTTTGCTATCTCCCGAAAATTTATCGAACAATACTTTCGCGGGAGGGTATTATGTATCGACAGAGTCTTTTTGCGATTCTTTGCTGGAAATCCTGAATCGCATATTGAATGGAGAACAAGCCCGCAATATCCCGGGTGGAGTGGGAGGGGAAGGAAATGCCTATCTTTGTTATCCTGTATTAAAGTCTTATAATATTCCGTCAAGTCGTTATCCCGAAGATGCTGTATATGTTGATAAACCTCAAACTTTTTTTCAACAACATTGTGTTAAGATTATTTCTAGTTCAGTCTTTCTATTATTTTTGATAGCTGCTATTGTCTATTATATTCGTATTCTTCGGAAAGCGTATAGCCGTTTGAGTGAAGCAATGGAAAAAGCAGAACAGGCCAATCAATTGAAATCTGCTTTTTTGGCGAACATGAGTCATGAAATACGTACTCCTTTGAACGCAATCGTGGGATTTTCAAATATGCTTCCCAGTACAGAAGATCGTGCCGAAATGCGCGAGTACGCAGATATCATCGAAACAAATACCGATTTGCTACTCCAATTGATAAATGATATCTTGGACTTATCAAAGATTGAAGCCGGGACATTTGATTTCTATCCTTCCTCGATCGATGTTAATTAGACAATGGAGGAAATTGAACAAAGTATGCGGTTACGTTTGAAAAACAGTGATGTTACCCTTGCATTTACCGAACGCTTGCCGGGTTGTCTTTTTTATATTGACAAGAACCGCCTGATACAATTGCTTGCCAACTTTGTCAATAACGCTATCAAATTTACTCAAACAGGTACTATCTGTATGGGGTATCGTATGACAGACACCGATACTATTTATTTTTATGTATCGGATACCGGCTGTGGTATGTCGAACGAACAGTGTGAACATGTTTTCGAACGATTCGTAAAATATAACCCGTTCATTCAAGGTACCGGTTTAGGACTTTCCATCTGTCGTACGATTGTTGAGCGTCTCGGGGGGAAAATAGGAGTAGATTCAGAAGAAGGTAAAGGATCTACTTTCTGGTTTACGCTTCCTTATAGAAAGAGATGAGATTCATTAATAGATAAGTTACTGTCTCCTTCTTGCAAACTTCCTTTTCCTTATTACCAAAATTGTTTTTGCCCAAAAGAAATCTATAAACGCAAGCTTTGTTTTTATAAACGCAAGTTGCATTTATAGTTTGTTTCAGGTCAAATAGAACTTTAGCCTTAGAGGAACGTAAGTTTATCTTTAATACAACGTAAGTTATCTATTAATACTTTAGCTGACAGGTAATGACCAAATAAAACAATATTGGTGGTTACTTATATGACTTGTTTAGTCTTACGGGAATAAGATAGGAAGCAGTAGCGGTAGATAGTCCTTTAAATCTAAACGTAATTGTTTCAGTGCCTGCTGTATACGATAATCGACTGTTTTAGGTGATATTTCAAGAATTTCTGCAATTTCCTTATAACTCATATCCTGAAAGCGATGCATCACAAAAGCTTCTCGGTAACTTTCCGGCAAGTTGGCAATAGCATCCTTGATTTGTTGTGTCAATTCCTCTATTTGATAGATATCCGTATCTTGCAGCATTTCCTTCATTTCTTCATAGAATCGTGTGTCTGCACGTTGGGCGGCATCAATATGTGCAAGCTTGTTCAGAGCCTTGCGATATATCATTTTGTAGAGATACGAACTAAGCGAGATCTCAATAATCAGATTCTCTCTGTTCTCCCAAATCCATAAAAGAGAGTCTTGCACAATTTCCTCCGCATCTTCCAAGTCTACAAAACGATGGCCGTAAGCACACAGTGTCGGATAGTATTTCCGGAATAGTGCATCGAATGCTTTCTGGTCTCCCCGTTGTATAGCAGATAGTAAGTAATTGTTTTCTGACAGGTGGATTTCTTTCATGTATTAGTTTGGTAATTTGTTGCAAATATAGCTTTTTTAGATGAAAACAAAGATTTTCAATAAAAAAATGAAATTTGGTTTAGGAATCTCTCAAGTCTCCCTTGTCTTATAGTAAAAGGCAATAAAAACAGATATGGATAAAACAGATAGAAATACGATAGAAGAACTGCTTCCTCGTTATTGTGAAGGATTGGCAACGGAGGAAGAACGTCTGAAAGTTGAGATGTGGATGGGCGAATCGGGCGAAAACCGACGGATGGCAAAACAGATACATGCTCTTTATCTTGCCACGGATACAGTCCATATCATGAAGAAAGTCGATACGGAGAAAGCATTGTTGAAGGTGAAAAGTAGAATGTCGGGTAACAGACGCAAGGGAACGATGTGGTGGCAATGGACACAACGTGCGGCAGCAATTTTGTTCATTCCACTTCTCGTTACATTGATGTTCCAGTATTGGGGAGGAAACGAACAGGAAGTGGCACAAATCATGGAAGTGAAAACAAATCCTGGGATGATGACCTCATTGATCCTGCCCGACGGGACATTTGTTTACCTGAATTCGGAGTCAACACTAAGTTATCCTTCACGTTTCGATAGTGATACAAGAAATGTGACTTTACAGGGAGAAGCTTATTTTGAAGTAGCTAAGAATCCGAAAAAGAAATTTATAATCTCCACTTCCCATCAATCACAAATAGAAGTACTGGGAACTCATTTTAATGTAGAGGCTTACGAGAAAGAAGATCGGATTTCAGCGACATTGGTAGAAGGAAAGATCGGTTTTATTTATAAATCAAATGATGTCTCGAAAAAAGTGCTGATGGATCCGGGACAGAAATTGGTCTATGATTCAAAAGATAATAAGGTTCAGCTTTATGCCACTTCCGGAGAGTCGGAGATTGCCTGGAAAGAAGGTAAGATTATATTCAGAAATACTCCTTTGGAAGAAGGTTTGCGAATGTTGGAAAAACGGTATAATGTAGAATTCATTATTAAAAACGATCGTTTGAAAGAAGACTCATTTACGGGAACATTTACCAATCAACGTTTGGAACGTATTCTAGAGTATTTCCAACTTTCTTCTCAAATACGTTGGAGATATCTTGATTCCCCCAATATAAAAGATGAAAAGAGTAAAATAGAAATATATTGATTTATTAACCTTAAAACAAAAAATGCAATGAAAGACAGAGCCCCTTAATTAAAAAAACATACGGGATGATATTGGCGTATCTTCCCGTATGGAAATCGGTAAATCTTTTTGATGCTTGTTTGGCGACAAGCTTAGATAAACTTTTTATTAACTTTAAGTCATCACAAATTTATGCAAAATTATTTTAGCATCCAATTTTTATGGGTGGTAAAGTCGCTTTGGCGAGTTTCTAACAAAATCCCATTATCTATGAGACTTTTGATTTTATTCTTGGTATGCTCTATCGGGTTGGGCTATGCGTCCGATAGTTATGCACAAAAAACTTTAATCAGTATTGATGTACACAATCAGCGGGTGGAGGATATTTTAAAAGAGATTGAAGAACAGTCCGATTTTGATTTCTTTTTCAATAACAAACATGTGGATTTGAATCGTCGCGTATCTATATTAGTTGATAGAAGTAATATATTTAGTGTATTAAAGGAAGTTTTTGCTGGCACTAATGTAAGATATTCAGTGCTGGACAAGAAGATTATACTGTCTGCTGAGGTACAGTCATCGCAGCAAGACAAGAGAATGATTGTATCTGGTGTCATATCGGATATACAGGGAGAGCCGGTAATAGGTGCCAGTATTCAGGAGAAAGGAGTGGTCGGGAAAGGTACAGTCTCCGATCTGGATGGAAAATTTAAGTTGGCGGTTGCATCCGATGCCATATTGGTGATTTCATACATTGGCTTTCAGTCTCTTGAAGTAAAGGTGGGAAACCGTACAAACTTGTCAGTGGTATTGAAAGAAGATCATCAGTTACTGGATGAGGTAGTCGTTATCGGTTATGGAACGATGGAAAAACGTGCAGTGACCAGTTCCATTACTTCCATATCATCAAAAGATTTAGTGACTGGAATGGGAGGCTCCACTATTGCGACAGCTTTAAAGGGTAAAATCTCCGGTATGAATGTTTCCGAGACTTCCAGTCCGAATGCTTCTGCCAGTTTCCAGCTGCGTGGAGTAGCGTCCATCAATGCTTCCTCTTCTCCTTTGATTGTGATAGACGGAATTCCCGGAGGTGATTTGCGTTCTATCAGTCAGGAAGATATTCAGTCTATTGATGTCTTGAAAGATGCCTCTGCAGGTGCCATCTATGGAACAAGAGCAGCCGGTGGTGTCATCTTAGTGACTACCAAGAAAGCAAAAGAAGGTCCCATTACCTTATCATATACGGGCGAACTCTCTACCGAGCAAGTTTCCAGGAGACCGCAGGTCCTTGATCGTGATGCTTTCGTAAGGTTCGGAGTAGGAACAGATTTAGGTGCATCTACCGACTGGTATGGTGAACTTTTGAATGAAGGAGCACTCTCCCAACGCCATGTTGTCAACCTCTCGGGCGGCGGCCATACAGCTAAAATATATGCTACTATTATGGCACAGGATCAAAAAGGTATCGCAATTGGCGATAACCGTAAAGACTATTCGGGGCGTATCAATGCAAACTTTAATCTCCTCGATGATTTGCTGGAAATAGGCTTGCACACAGAATACCGGGAAGCACATCGGGATCAGCGGAGCAGTAGTTCCTATTTCGACATGGCATTGAAGATGAACCCGACGGAACATGTATATGACAGCACTAGTGAAACAGGATATAATGTATTGGTGGGTGGTAGTGAATATTACAATCCTTTAGCAGAAGTTATGTTGAAGCAGGCAGATAATGTTGATAAATGGCTGAAGGCGGATGCAACGGTAAAGCTCAATTTGCCTGCCGGATTCTCGGCACAAGCCACTTTTGGCTGGGAAGATCGCCAGTATCAGCAGACACATTATACGTCCGCGTTACACAGAACCTCTTTGAATGGAAGTTATAAAGGAAGAGGATTTCATGCATATAGTAAAACAGTCAATGTATCTTTTGAACCTACCATCAATTTCACGCGTGTTTTTGCGGACGACCATACGGTTAGTGCAGTAGCCGGATATAGTTATTGGGAAAATAACTCTGAAAACTTTAATATGACTAACTACGATTTTCCTGTGGATGGAGTAGGAGCTTGGGATATGGGAACAGGTAGTTGGCTTTCCGACGGAAAGGCGGCTATGTCTTCCCACAAATATCCCCGTGAACGTCTTGTCTCATTCTTTGGCCGGGCGAATTATAGCTATAAAGACCGCTATATGCTTACAGGAAGTGTTCGTCACGAGGGGTCTTCAAAATTCGGAAAGAATCATCGTTGGGGAACATTTTGGGCAGTATCAGGCGGATGGCGTATATCCAATGAGGCGTTTCTGCGTGACGTCAGTTTTCTCGATGACCTTAAAGTACGCGTCGGTTACGGTGTAACGGGAAATAACAATTTCTCAGCGGGAGCATCCACTGCCATGTATTCTTCCAATTCAATGTGGCCGTATAACGGTACATGGATCACCTCCTATGGACCGGCCCGTAACGTCAATTATGACTTGCACTGGGAAAAGAAAGCAGAGCTTAACCTCGGCTTGGATTATGCATTTCTGAATAATCGCCTTTTTGGTAAGTTTGATATCTATAAGAGAAGAGTTTCCGGAATGTTATATAATATCAACGTTCCCAATCCTCCTGCCGTTTATGGAACAACCACCATGAATTACGGTAATCTTGAGAATACCGGATGGGAGTTCGAGATAGGAGGAGTGCCTGTCAAGACCAGAAACTTTAACTGGACAACTACCATGCGCTTATCACACTCTTCCTCCAAAATAACTTCTTTGTGGGGCAACAATACCTATCAGGATCGTGTAGGATTTCCGTCACCGGGCACAAACGGATCAGCCGGTAGAATTGAGGCAGGAACAAAGATCGGAAGCTATTACATCTGGAAATATGCCGGTATTACGGACAATGGAAGGTGGCTTCTGTATGATAAGAATGACAATATAATCCTTAGCGATAAAAAAACGTATGACGACAAACGATATATCGGCAATGCCATTCCTGCATTGATGGTATCATGGGATCATACCTTCACTTACAAGAATCTCTCTTTAGGCATCAATCTGCGCAGTTGGATCGATTTCGACGTGTTCAATACCATAAATATGTACTATGGACTTTCTGAAGTGGAAGGGCAGAACGTTCTTCGCAACGCATACATTGATAACCGGCACATCAAAGAAGTAAAGCAACTTTGCGATTACTGGCTTGAGGATGGTACATTCTTGAAGATTGATGCCATTAGTCTGGGGTATTCTCTTAACATGAAGAAATGGCAGAAGTATATAGATAAGATTGATCTTTACCTGACTGTCCGCAACGTTGCTTGTTTCACAAAATATTCAGGATTGAATCCGGAAGTGAATGTGAACGGTTTGGATCCCGGTTATGAATGGTTTAATAATATTTACCCTGAAACTCGTAGATATACCTTTGGTATGAAAATCCAATTTTAATAGTAAAATACCTATAAACTAATATAATGATATGAGACGAAATATTTTAATTATAATCTCTTTCCTCACCCTTCTGGTGGCCTCCGGTTGTACTAATCTGGATGAGAAGTGGTATTCCGAAGTAACCCCGGACACTTATTTTACGTCTAAGGAAACTGTCTACTCTTTCCTGGTACGCTCTTTTACGCACTGGCGTTGGTTTCACGGATTCGACCGTGCCATTCTTCAGGAATGTACAACAGACGAGATGTGTGTCACACAAAAAGGAATACATTACAATGATGTCCGATATGCCCAGCTGCAACACCATGACTGGACGCCACTTCACCCCAACAACGAAGAAACATGGCGTGGAGTAGGTATGGGGATAGCAATGGCTTTAGCCTGTAAAGAAGACTTAGCTGGTGTAGACTATGTTTCATTAGGTATGACGGAAGAACTGAAGGCAGACCATCAGATGCAGCTCCAGACATTAGTGGCCTATTTCTATTTGAGAGGACTTGATTTCTATGGTGGTATGCCTATTTACCGACGCTCTACCACAGAGGAATCTCCACGTACCACAGCACGGGAAACTTTTAATTATGTGGAAGAGCTCCTGCTTGCTGCCATTCCTAAACTAGAGAAAAAAACAGCAGATATGTTGGAAGAAGGTTACTTACGCCAGGGAACTGCAGCGGCTCTTCTTGCTCAATTATACTTTAATGCAGAGGTCTATACAGGGGAGAGCCGCTTTGCTGAATGTGCGCAGATTTGTCAGGATTTACTAGATGGCAAATACGGTTATTACGAGTTGGAAGAAGATTGGTTCGGTCCTTTCACCTTCGAAAATAACAAATCGAAAGAAGTGATGTGGTCCGTTCAGTCGCAATATGCGAAAGGAACTTTGTTTCAGTGGCAGTTCGAACGTTATAATCATTATAATGCGAAGAACTATTTCGATCTTAGCGGTTATTCCTCTACAAACGGTATGCATCTCCAACCATCTCTGAAACCCAATGGTGATCCCTATACAGACAAACTCGGACGTCCTTTTGCCAAGTTTCATGCGAAAGACCTTCGTAAGAAATTGTATGTATATAAAGGAAATGGCAAATACGAAGGAATGTTCCTTTATGGAAAATTACAACGTATATCAAGAAGCGGAACAGAGGTGAAATGTACAGGACTGTATGAATACCCGGGTGAGGTTCTTGAATTTGTTGACCAGGTAGCACAATTTAAGAAAGTGAAAGACGGAGAATATTCTTCAGTAAATGAGCTTCCTTCCAATATCAGTACCGGAGAAGAGAATTCGGGAATACGTTTGTGCAAACTGCCGATTCCGGATAATACAGACAAGACACTTGCTTTTAACCCAGACTATCCGGTCCTTCGTTTTGCGGAAATCTATTATATGCTTGCCGAATGTAAATACAGAAGCGGATATAAGAAAGAAGCAGCCGGTCTTTTCAACGAAGTGCGCAAACGCAACTTTGAGAATGAAGTAGACCCTGATCCGGTGACTGAAACGAATATCGACAAGTATCGGATTCTCGATGAGTGGATGGTCGAATTTCTTGGTGAGCAACGTCGGCGTACCGATCTCCGTCGTTGGGGCTTGTATACAACAGGCACTTGGTGGGATCACAAAGCTACTAATGACGATCATTATGAACTCTTTCCTATTCCGGAAAAGTCAATTTCTGTCAGTAACGTCTTGAGACAGAATCCGGGATATGGAGGCGGTAATGAAATGACGAAAGAGGAAGCCGGTATATACAGTGTTAAACAAATTGATTAATAGAACATTAAAGAATAAAACAATGAATAGTAAGATATTATTTCTAGGAGCCGTTATGATGCTGCCTACATTCGCTAGTTGCCAACAGGAAAAGCCTTTTCCGGATGATGCTGTAGATAAAGTGTATGAATACCTTCCGGAGTGGCAAGCAGGTTATTTGGACATTCATCAGATTAGCACGGGAAGAGGTAATGCCGCCTATCTTATTTTCCCGGACGGGACTACCATGTTGCTGGATGCAGGAGATTTGGGAGTACACACCGGTACTCAAGAGATCATGAAAGCAGTTCCTAATGACTCTAAACGACCTGCTGAATGGATTGCCCAATATATAAAACATTTCTCATTGCCGTTGAAAAATAACGGTGCTATTGATTATGCCTTGCTCACTCACTTCGATACAGACCATATCGGACAGAATGGAAAACTGGCAATTGAAAAAGTAGGGTTGGACTACAAACTTACCGGAATAACTCATGTGGGTAATCTTCTGGATATTTCCACATTGATAGATCGTGGTTACCCTACCTATGATTATCCGACAGCGGCTAAAGTCACGGGTGCCCATATCTCAAACTATAAATTATATGTTGCCGCTCGTGACCGGGCAGGTAAGAAGAATGAAGGGTTTGTGACAGGAAGTAACACACAAATCAAACTATTAAAAGCTCCGGGTTCTTATCCTACATTCGAAGTACGTAATATAGTGGGTAACGGTAAAATTTGGACAGGCAGCGGAACGGCTTCCAAAGAGCTTGTGCCATCTACCGCTTCTTCGAGCGAACAGTTGAACGAGAACCGTTGCAGTTGTGGAATACGTATCACATACGGTAATTTCGATTACTTCTCGGGCGGAGATATCCTTGGAGTGGAAAAAGCACCGGAATGGTTTGACATAGAAACGCCTGTAGCTACATTACTGGGCGAAACAGATGTGGTAGTAGCCAATCATCATGCATATTCTGACGCTATGTGTGATACCTACATTTCTCAAGTAAAAGCGCAAGCCTATGTGATTCCCGTATGGGATTACTATCATCCTCAACCGGCCACACTAAGCCGGATGCTGTCTCAAAGTCTTTATGCTGGTGAGCGGTCTGTTTTTGCTGCCGGTTTGGTAGACAGCAACAGAAGCCGGTTGGGAGAGGATGGTTTGAAGATAAAACCTGCCGGACATGTTGTTACACGTGTTTATCCGGGAGGAGAGAAATTTCAGATTTTTGTACTGAATGATCGAAATGAAGCTTATGAGATACTATATAAAACAGGTGAAATTAAATCTAATAATTGATGAATATGAAAATTAAAGATTCAATAGCCTGGACAGCTTTTGGGGCTGTGATGGCAATTATCATGTTTCCGTCATGCTCTGACGAAAATGAAGCCGGCATATTGGAAATAACAAATAATGAGATTATTCTTCAGGCTGAAGGTGCTCCGGTTCAGGTTGAAGTGAAATCCAATACCGAGTGGCGCATAGACTTTGCAGAAGCAACCTGGCTTTCTACAGATATACGTGGAGCCCAGTCGTCAAGAACTTATTTCACAGTGATTTATGATGAGAATATCAGTGATTCCGAGCGTTTCTGCGATATACGTGTGTTTACAAAAGATGGGAAGACTGCGGATGTAATCAAGATAAAACAACTATCCCGTTATCCATTTATAGTTCCTGTCAGTGATAATATGGAACTCTTTACCAAAGGAGGCGAATATGATATGGACATTTCGACCAATGTGCCTGAAACGGATATTGTAATTACACCGACAGTGGATTGGGTGAAAGAGTATCGGATAAGTGACGGAAAACTTTATTTCAATACGGAAACAAATTCTCAATCACCCCGTACAGGAAGTATAGTGTTAAGTTATGGCGATCAGTACCAGCGTAAGGTCACAGCTACAATCAACCTGTCGCAAGCATATTCTGAATATGCGAATGCGGAACTTGTCAGTTATCCAACCGTTTATGGTTATCCTGTCGGTGGAATTACTAACAATGTATATATTGAAGGAACGATCGTTGCCAATGGTACATCGAAAAACTTCCCGAACAATCGTTATGTCATTCAGAATGAGACCGGGGAGACAATGGTATTTGAATCGGAGTCTCTGATTACATTTGCGCAGTTTGCCAAAGTCTCATTGTGTCTGAAAGATGGAACGATAAAAGAAGAATCAGAGGGCAGCTTTACCTACAGACTGATTAGCGGTATCACTGCCGCCCATGTAATCAGCTCGGAACTTTCCACCTTCATGATTCCTGAAAAAACGATCGCAGGACTTACGGATAATATGGTATTCAGCCTTGTGACCTTAAAAGATGTCGAGATTGCCTCTCCGGTAGGTGCATTCACTAATTTCAAGACCACCGATCCGGGGGCTGCAGATCGTAAGGCGAATAAAAATTATTGGGTGGAGAAATTCCCGGCATACTACAGATATTATCCAACCTGCATCAGAGATAAAAACGGCTTTAATACATATATGCTTACTTCGCTGGATGCTCCTTATGCGCATGAGACACTTCCTAAAGGTTCAGGAACCATAACCGGAATCGTAGCGAAAGTCAAACTAACCAATTTTGATATCTCCGAAAACCGGTTGTGTATTCTTCCGCTTCATAGAGAGGACATCAATATCGGTGATATGAACGAGATCACTTCGGTGCTCGTGGAATGGGATTGTAATGTGCCCGATTGGAAAGAAATAGGTGCTTCTACATTTACGGAGTATCATCCTACAGGCGGAGAAGCATCGCAGTCAAATGCTATTCTTAATAAAGACGGAAATAAGCATTTCCAGCAAACCTATGCAGATTACATATTAGGTTTCCAGGATGATTTTCGGGGAGATATGAATCTTAATACCACAGATGGATATTATGGGCGTATGCGAGGAGGAGCCTTCAATAGTAGGCCATGGTCTACAAGTTCATATTTCCATGTAGATAAAATATCGACAGTAGGGATTTCTACCTCACTTTCTCTTCAGGTTGAAATGAATGCAAGTTGGGGAGGTGGTCCTGTGGCCGTGGTTGAATATGCTTATTCGATGAGTGGCGAATGGATGAAAGTAGATAATTCTGAATTCACAATCCTGGGACAGTTTGATAGAACTGCTGCAGGAGGGCAGACAGAGAGAAATATTCCGGGTTATAAGGTCTATGATTTTAAACTGCCGGATGCTTTATTGAACCGCGATAATATCTGTATCAGATTACGTCCAATCAGACTTCCGTCTGGCGTATCGAGCTTCATGCCGCTTCGACTTGCTAATATCTCGATCAAATATAATAAATAATCAATAGGGAAGTATATATAAAAATAATCGGAAGCAACAGGAAATATCCTGCTTGCTTCCGATTATCTTTATATAATGATTTCGGATATTTATATTAATCCTAAGCGAATTCTATCCCTCAAAACGCCTATGTTATTTTTCCAGCAACTCTTTTAAGAACTCGTCCAATTCCTTATCCAATCCTTTCAGCAATTCATCGTTCACCAGGATCGTATCATCGTCCACCAGTAGCAATTCCGCCACGGTTTCTTTTTCTTCATCCACCAGAACGAAAGAGTAAGGCTTCAAGATAATCACCTTGTCGAAGTCTCCGGCATCCTTCATTCTGCAAAGAATGTTGCGCAGAGAAGGCTCCACGTTTTCAAGGAAATCATCCCCTTCATACGTAGCCCATTCTTCGATCATGATGTTTGCCAGTTCTTCATCATCATCATTGTAAATATTAAGTTGTCCCGATGTCTGGTCCGGTTGGAGATGGATGTCGGTTACGACTGTTTGTTCACAGCTACATACATATTTAGCGACTGCCTTTTGGATAGCCGATTCGATAATGGATAGTGATTGTTGGCTCAGTTTCATGGGTTCCTTCTTTTTATAAGTTCAAAGGTATAAAAAAAATAAGATTTGATACACAATTTCCTTAAAAATCATCATTAAATCGGCTCATTTGTAATTTTAACTTGGGTAATTGAGCGTTTCTCTCCTTCAATTCGGCTAAATACATGGACGTGAGATAATAATTAGACACATCATTGATGGTGGCCTGAACACTATCTGTGATATTCTTTTTGTCGATTTTCTTGGCTAGTTGCTGTGCTTTTTCTGCCCATTCTTCCGCTTTAGCCAGACTATCTTTCATTTCATAATAAACAGCTATGTTAAGAGCTGCCCGCATCTTCTTCTTTTGGTTCTTGGTGCCTTCGAAAGCCTGATTCCAAAGTTCGTATGCATCGTCCCATGAATTTTCACGTATATAGATGGCAGCGTCACGCATGGGAACCGAGCCTCCGGTATACAGATACCGTGTTCCTTTTTTCCACATAGGGACGAGATTTTTCACCGGAACTGTCCCTGCAAATGCCGCCGCTTCCTTTAACATGTGTTTGTCGGGAATCATGCGGGTGGCAGCTTCTACGGCAGTACCTCCAAAGTCTTCCCAAAAGATGCTGTCATTAGGATGGAGCGTAGTCATCGGTCGGCTACGTTCGGGAAGATACACTTTCACCGTGGGATACACTTTTACGTCTACTGCTCCCTGAAAACAGTTGAACTCATTCAGGAAACGGACAGATTTAGTTGCTTTGAGTTGCAGGTTTTCCAGTGCAATGATAAAATCCACTCCCAAGTCGGTAGCTAACTGACGGACTTCCTCCTGGCTCAATGTATTTTCGCGGGGCAGTTTGTCATTTGCCCGTAGAGCAGAGTCGCAGATGACTACTTCTTCAAAGTAATTCTGTTGTGCGATTTCTTCGGCCAGTGATTCGGTGGCAGTCTTGGGATCACCGTTGGCATATGCCGTTGCACGACTTATCAGCGGTGTGCCTTCTTTGATTTTTTCAGTCTCTGCTATTAGTTTGTTATCCGGAGTGTTGCTGGTGTTATTCACGATAGCTACTTTCCGAAGTTGCGGAGGAAAGCTCAAGTCGGCAGGTTGCAGATAATCAATGGAAATCTGTTCCAAACTCTGACAGCTGCCCAGTGTCAGCAGGAATAAAGTGACGAAAGCCAGTGAATAAGATTTTGCCATAGTTTTGTTCTATTTAGTAATTTGAACAAAAGTACAATTTTGGTGGAATAAAAGAAAGTCTCAAACAGTTTTTAACCGTTTGAGACTTTCTTTTGTGAATTGACTCTTTATCTTAGAGATTCTTGCCGTGGCAGTTTTTGTACTTTTTGCCGCTTCCGCACGGACAAGGATCGTTACGTCCTACTGTCTTTTCTGCACGGACCGGTTCACGTTTCTGCTGTTCACGAGTATCTTGGTTGGCAGCAGCCTGCTGGTTTGGATCACTCAAATTTTCTTTGTTTTCGCGGTATTTGCTCATATCCTGACGTTGTTCAGGAGCAGCCTGACGTACTTCCACACGGCGGGCAGCCTGTTCGTCCGGAGCTTCCTGTACAGGAATTTGTCCACGCATCAAGATAGATATGGTCTGGTTGTTGATCTTGTTCACCATGGCGTCGAACAAAGTCACAGATTCCAGTTTATAGATCAACAGCGGGTCTTTCTGTTCGTAGCTTGCGTTCTGTACGGAATGTTTCAGTTCGTCCAGTTCGCGGAGATTTTCTTTCCATGCTTCATCAATTACGTGGAGCAGGATTGATTTCTCGAACGATTTCACCACTTCTTTTGATTCGGATTCGTAAGCCGCTTTCAGGTTACAGGAGATATTGTACATCCGTTTACCGTCTGTAATAGGAATCAGGATGTTTTCGTACATGTGTCCCTGATTTTCATATACCTGTTTGATAACCGGATTAGCGATCTGTGCCAGGCGTTCAGTTTTGCGTTTGAAGTTTTCCATCGCAATGTTGAAAGTCTTTTCGGACAACTTTTCCTTCTTTTCGTTACGGAATTCTTCTTCAGTGAACGGAGTTTCCATTGCCAATGTTTGAAGCAGTTCCATTTGGCAGCCTTCATAATCATTGTTTTCGATAGCGTTGGCACAACGGTCCCAAATCATGTTCACGATATCCATACCGATACGTTCACCCATCAAAGCGTGGCGACGTTTGGTGTAAACCACTGTACGCTGCTTATTCATCACGTCGTCATATTCCAACAGACGTTTACGGATACCGAAGTTGTTTTCTTCCACTTTCTTCTGGGCACGTTCGATAGAATTGGAAATCATCTTGTGCTCGATCATTTCGCCTTCCTGGAAACCAAGTTTGTCCATTACGCTGGCGATACGGTCGGATGAGAACAGACGCATCAAATCATCTTCCAGTGACACGAAGAATACAGAAGAACCCGGGTCACCCTGACGTCCTGCACGACCACGCAACTGGCGGTCTACACGACGGGATTCGTGGCGTTCCGTACCGATGATGGCCAAACCGCCCGCAGCTTTTACTTCCGGACTTAACTTGATGTCGGTACCACGGCCAGCCATGTTGGTAGCGATGGTTACTGTTCCGCTCAAACCGGCGGTAGCAACGATGTCCGCTTCTTTCTGATGCAACTTCGCATTCAATACTTTATGGTCAATCTTACGCATGGTAAGCATCTTGCTCAACATTTCGGAGATTTCTACCGAAGTAGTACCCACCAGTACCGGACGTCCTGCTTGAACCAATTTTTCGATTTCCTCGATAACAGCTTTATACTTTTCGCGTTTCGTCTTGTAAACGCGGTCGTTCATATCCTTTCTTGCTATCGGACGGTTGGTCGGGATAACGACTACGTCCAATTTGTAGATATCCCAAAGTTCGCCTGCTTCCGTTTCAGCAGTACCGGTCATACCGGACAGTTTGTGATACATACGGAAGTAGTTCTGTAGAGTAATTGTTGCGAAGGTTTGTGTAGCAGCTTCCACTTTCACACGTTCCTTAGCTTCGATGGCTTGGTGTAATCCGTCAGAGTAGCGGCGACCTTCCATGATACGGCCTGTCTGCTCGTCTACGATCTTCACTTGTCCGTCGATCACTACATATTCATCGTCTTTCTCGAACATGGTGTAAGCCTTCAACAGCTGGTTGATGGTGTGTACACGTTCCGATTTGATGGCATAGTTTGTCAGAAGCTCATCTTTCTTTTCAAGTAGTTGCTCGTTGGTCAGATGTTGGTTTTCCAGTTCCGAAAGTTGTCCGGCGATGTCCGGAAGAACGAACAATGTCGGGTCTTCGGAGTTACCGGTAATCAGGTCTACTCCCTTGTCTGTCAGGTCTACACTATTCAGTTTCTCGTCGATCACGAAATACAGCGGGTCAGTAACTTCATGCATACGCTTGTTGTTCTGTTCCATGTAGATTTCTTCCGTTTTAAGCATACCTGCCTTGATACCCTGTTCACTAAGGAACTTAATCAAAGCCTTGTTTTTCGGCAATGCCTTGTGGCTGCGGTATAAAGCGAGGAATCCTTCTTCCACTTCTTTCTTATCGTTGGATGCGATCAGTTTTTTAGCTTCGGAGAGATATTTGGTAGCCAATACTTTCTGTGCTTCTACCAGGCGTTCTACTAACGGGCGGAGTTGCTCGAACAATTGGTCGTCACCTTTCGGTACAGGACCGGAGATAATCAGCGGAGTACGGGCGTCGTCAATCAATACCGAGTCGACCTCATCGACAATGGCATAGTTGTGCTGACGTTGTACAAGGTCTTTCGGGCTGATAGCCATGTTGTCACGCAGGTAGTCGAAACCGAATTCGTTGTTCGTACCGAACGTGATGTCTGCCAGGTATGCCTGACGGCGTGCGTCGGAGTTTGGTTGATGGCGGTCGATACAATCCACGCTCAATCCGTGGAACATATAAAGAGGTCCCATCCATTCGGAGTCACGTTTGGCGAGGTAATCATTCACGGTAACCACGTGTACACCGTTTCCGGTCAGTGCGTTAAGGAATACCGGGAGGGTAGCTACCAATGTTTTACCTTCACCGGTTGCCATTTCCGCAATCTTGCCTTTATGCAGAACGACACCACCGAAGAGCTGTACATCGTAGTGAACCATGTTCCATACTGTGTCGTTACCACCGGCTACCCAGTGATTCTGATAGATAGCCTTGTCGCCTTCGATGCGTACGAAGTCTTTTGTTGCAGCCAGTTGACGGTCAAAATCCGTAGCGGTTACAACGATTTCTTCATTTTCTGTGAAACGTTTGGCAGTAGCCTTTACGATAGAGAAAGCAACGGGCAGTACTTCGTCCAGTGCTTTTTCATATTTTTCCAGAATTTCTTTTTCTGTCTTATCGATTTGTGCGAAGACTTCTTCGCGGTCTTCCAGTTCCAGTGTCTCGATGCTTGCCTTCAACTCTTCCACTTTCGCACGTTCGGCAGTAGCCGATTCATGGATATATTTTTTGAGTTCTTCCGTTTTGGCACGGAGGGCGTCGTTGTCTAGTTTCTCAACCTCCGGGTAGGCAGCTTTAATCTTTTCCACCCAGGGCTTGATTTCTTTCATGTCTCGTGTGGATTTGTTTCCGAAAATCGAGCTTAAAAATTCATTAAATCCCATGTTATATTATTTAGTTTATTATTTATCTTTTTCTTATTGCGGGCCACATTCATCCGGATTGATTTTTCCGTTCCGCACACAGATTTGAAAAAGAAATCTGTGTGAACCGATGAATTCCGTGACGAATAATCTCCGCAAAGTTACATTAAAATGCTGATTTATTTATGTTTTGCTCCCTGTTTTTGTGAGTAAATTTTTACCGTAGGTCGGTAATAGGAGCAGAAGTACAGGCATTGGGAGCCCGGATGCGCATAAAATGTGCCAGTGTAGGCGCGATATGGTCAATGGTTACAGGTGTCCAGATAATGGCCGGTTTCACGGAATGTCCCATGAAAATCAGCGGTGAAGGGATATAGGAATGGCGTACCACTTTGTTTTCGCCGCCGTTCTCGTTGACGATGGTCCATCCGGGGAGGACGTCGATTACGAGGTCGCCCGAACGTTTGCGGTGGTAGCCGTTGCGTATTTTATAAATTTCCGGCGTCCATGAACCCAACAACAGCCGGTTGGCTGAATATGCTTCGTTCACTCCGCTGAACTGCATCAGGAATTCTGCTGACTTTTGCTGTACCTCTGCCAGATTCAGTTCCTTCTTTTCCAGTAATTTATGATTCAGATAAATCTGCTGGTTGTGGTGAGCTTCCACATACTTTCCTTCGCCATACGTAGCCATCAGGTACATATTCAGCAAGGCGGCACAACGGTTGAGAAAAAACTCTCCGCCGGGAATTTTGTACAATCCCGAATCGGGCGATTCGCTGTCCGTATATCCGGTGGAAGTGATGAAAATAAGTACGTTTTGTAGTCCTACTTTCTTATCGATGGCTTCGAGCAGGTCGGCAATGCTGCGGTCAAGACGCACGTAGGTGTCTTGTATTTCCATGGCACATTCCTGTACGGATTTATGCGCGTAGTTTCCTGCATAATAAGTGAGTGCCAATAAGTCAGTAATGTCGTCCATGCCGATGGAGCTTTTGTTCAATGCTTCTTCGGCAAGCGCATTCACTTCGTCATTTACAAAAGGGCTGGCGATGAAGCGTCTGTACTTATTATTGCGGTCGTCATCGAACTTATATTTGAAGAGTATATCCCGCCAATCTGGCAGAAAAGTGTACATGCCCCGGGGAAATATCGGTTCCCATGTCATGCCCGCAATACGGAAATCGATTGCCTGCCGGTCATTGTATTGGCTTGCCCACCACGGAAACTCTCCATAATAGGTCGTTCCGCTCCATTTCCCGGTGTTGGGATTGAGCCAGAAAGCACCGTTTCCGGCATGTCCGGCTGCGAAAATTGCGGCATCGCAATCAGGGGCGATGGCATATACGAGTCCTTTGCCTTGGGTCGCTATTTTGAGCTCGTCGGCAATGGTGGAAGTCAGTAATTTGGTGGGTGCGGCTGTTTGGTCGGTGTAATATCCCATGAATGCCGTATCGTCTGTGCTGTTGACGGGGCGAAGGGTAGAGGCGTCCATCCATCGTTGGGAGATGATTCCGTTCATGGAAGGCGTCGTGCCGCTGTAAATGGCTGCGATGGCAGAAGCACGGTCTACGCCGCAGAAGGTATATTCGGCGTTATGGAACACTCTTCCCTCTTTCCAAAGACGTTTGAAGCCTTTCTCACCATAAAGTGACGAAAACGCTTCCAGATAGTCCGTACGCAATTGGTCAATAGTCAGCCCTACCACTAATTTAGGGGCAGAAGGCAGTGACTGGGCCTGTAGCCCGGTGAAAGTCAGTACGGTGATGAGGGAAGTTAGTAGTCCTTTCATTATTTCTTTTTAGATGTCACAATCAAATTGCTCGCTGAACGTATCAGCAAAACGAGTGCCAAAGGTACAACAGCAAAGTCAAATCTTTGCGGAATTACAGGAAAAAGCACTATAAAAAGTGTTAAAACAACCAGATTCAAGGTCAAATACCAGCATTTCTTCCCTTTTCGGACACAATATATAATGTATGGAAGGAAAAGAAGTTGTCCCGGATGGAATACTAGTAACAGGAAATTGGAGCTGACTGCCGGGTGTTGGGAGAAGAGGGCGAGGAAGGCGAGGACGCATCCCACGATACCTGCCATACCAAAAAGAAAGAGGTCGATTCCCCATAATCCGGTTCTCCGGCGGATGCCATAGATCGTGGCGGCGGCTGTCAGTATAAATAACAGTAACGAGCATTGGAGCGGCGTAGGCATCCGGCCGCTTTCATCCGCTTCGGGAGTGACGTCGATTACCAGCTTGTTAGATGTTATGAGCGGGTGCTGGATAGAGTCGTTTTTAATCTGTGCGCCGTCAAAGGCATCCATCAAATAGAAAGGAGCAAACATCATCTGGCGTTGTGTGATGGGTTGGTCGGCTTCACTTCCGATGCAGAGATCGATGCCGAAGCGCGCCCACGGATGTCCTTTACAATATTGATGCACGATGTCACGGAAAGTGCGCGAACCATCCTGCGGCTCTGCCGGATAAACCACCTTTCCTGCGATGCTTTCTTCGATCTTGTCCCGGGGGCGGGTGGCGCAATTATCGTAAAAGAAATTATAACGATACACCCGGTTCTCCGGACGATAATTTTCTTGTAATAACCGGATTAATCCTGTTTTCTCTTCATCGGTCAGGTTCAGCGTTTGCTGCCACACGCTGCGTCCGTAGAATGCGTATTCTGCCGCAAAATGCTCATAATCCGTCACTCCCAGTTGGTAGTCAGTTTCTCCAAGCGAGAAGCGAAAGATGAAATTGGGAGTGTTGAAACTGAACAATCCGTAATTGAACACAACGTCAATCCCTTGTGAAGGATTTTCATAGCGGATGGCAGTGTGTCCGAACAGGGAATATATTTCTTCTCCGGGAGCACAAGTCAGCAGGCTCAAACGAATGGAGTCATTGCTGTTGGCAGATGCTTGTCCGGCGGACGGAAGCAACAGGAAGAAGGAGAAGATCGTATATAAGAAAAACCGTTTCATTAGCAGGTCCGTTTTATTTTGGTGGCAAATATATGAAGAATTGTTGGATTCGGGAAAACGGTGGTTCTGTTTTATCGGAATAGAAGCTCTATTTCATGCAAACAGAGGTTCTATATAGCTTAAACAGAGGCTCTGTTTTCCTCAAATAGAGTCGCTGTTCGGGCGAAATAATGTTTTTGTCTGAACGGAAAATTGATTACAAAATAGTGAAACGCTTTCTGGAACGCTGTTTTCTCCTCGCAACCTTTTGTTTATTAGCTGTTTATGACCTGTTGAAAAAGGCTTGCCGAACGCAAAGTGGAACACATAATAAACAATAAAAGATAAATGATCTATTTAAAAATAGATAGTTCGATTTTTTTTGTTTTTGAGAATTTCTAAAATGAAAAAAGAAGATAATTCCTCTTCTATGCTTCAACTTTTCTTTTTTTACTTTACCTTTGCGCCCGCTAAAGAACCAGAAGATTTGAATTTAATAATCGACATAGGAAATACAAAGGCAAAGATTGCTTTCTTCAACGGCGGAGAAATGGTGGATGTAGTTACTGAATCCAATCAGTCGCTGGGTTGCTTGAAAGCTCTTTGTTTCCAATATCCGGTTGAACAGGGGATTGTGGCTACTGTCATTGATTTAAGCGAAAAGGTATTGGCTGATTTGGCAGCTTTGCCGTTTCCTTTGCTCTGGCTCAATCATCAGACTCCGCTTCCGGTTGTCAACCTGTACGAAACTCCCGAGACATTGGGATATGATCGTATGGCTGCCGTAGTGGGTGCTAATGAGCAGTTTCCTCATCGGGATATATTGGTTATTGATGCGGGAACCTGTATTACTTACGAGTTTATCGACTCAAAAGGTCAGTATCACGGCGGTAATATTTCTCCCGGTATGCAGATGCGTTTCAAGGCACTTCATCAGTTTACCGGACGTTTGCCTCTGGTGGACACCAACGGGCGCAAACTCCCGATGGGGCGGGACACCGAAACGGCTATACGTGCCGGAGTGATGAAAGGGATGGAATACGAAATTTCAGGTTATATTGAGTCTATGAAGCATAAATATCCTGAACTTTTGGTTTTTTTAACGGGCGGAGATGATTTTTCTTTTGATAGCAGCGTAAAAAGTATCATCTTTGCAGATAGATTTTTAGTGTTGAAAGGATTAAATAGAATTTTAAACTATAATAATGGTAGGATTTAAACACACACTTTGTGCGCTTTTGCTCACGATGGTTACCGGAATGGCAATCGCTCAAAATAATACAAACTCTCCTTATACACGATATGGCTATGGCGACTTATCCGATCAGAGTTTCGGTAATAGCAAGGCGATGGGGGGAATTGCTTTTGGACTTCGGGATGGAGCGCAGATCAATCCGCTGAATCCTGCTTCGTATACAGCCATTGACTCGTTGACGTTCATTTTTGAAGGAGGCGTCAGCCTGCAAAATATGAATATTAGTGGTGGAGGTGTGAAGCTGAACGCTAAAAACTCTAGTTTTGACTATCTGGCTATGCAATTCCGTTTGCATCCGAGGATAGCGATGAGTATCGGATTATTGCCGTTCTCCAATGTGGGATATTCTGTCTCGGATACACAGGCTGCAACTGATCCTGCTACCGGTAATACTGCTGATTATGCCAGAAGTTATACTGGCGATGGAGGTTTGCACCAATTATATGCCGGATTGGGTGTGAAGGTACTTAAAAACCTTTCGGTAGGTGTGAATGCTTCTTACTTTTGGGGAGATATAAACCGCTCACGTGTTGTTTATTTCCCAAGTGTATCAGGTGCTTATAATTATAATCAACAATCGATAGCATCAGTATCGGCCTATAAGCTTGATTTTGGAGCACAATATACATTGGATATTGACAAAAAACACTCAGTAACAATCGGAGCGGTGTATTCTCCGGAATTGAAACTGGGCAATGATTATAGTGTAACGACGCAAATGGTATCAAACTCTACGGGTACAGCTGTTTCTACTACCACCTTGAACCCGGATGCTACACTTAGTGTGCCTAATACTTTTGGCGTCGGCTTTACTTATAACTATGACAAACGCTTGACTGTCGGTGCGGATTATAGTTTGCAGCAGTGGTCAAAAGCTAAGTTTGGCGTAAATACATCGGATGGTGCTGTACGTGAAGAATTTGGTGAAACATATACGTATTGCGACCGTCATAAAATATCTGTGGGTGCGGAATATATTCCAAATTTGATTGGACGTTCCTATTTATCCCACATCAAATATCGTTTGGGAGCTTATTATACGACTCCGTATTATAAGATTGGCGATAAAGACGCAGCCCGCGAATATGGCGTAACTGCCGGTTTCGGTCTGCCTGTGCCTCGTTCCCGTTCCATCCTTAGCATCAGCGGACAGTTTGTTCGTGTAAGTGGACAGGAATCGACCTTTGTAAACGAAAATATCTTTCGCGTAAGCATCGGATTGACGTTCAACGAACGTTGGTTCTTCAAGCGCAGAGTCGAGTAATTGAGATGAATGTAAGAAGAGAAAGAATAGACGACTATAATAATAACAACTAAAATTTAGATACAATGAAAATTAAAACGCTTGTGGCTATGTTGTTCCTTTCGGCTGGAGCAACCACTGTGGTGGCACAGGATGCGTCTAACTGTAACTCGAACAGTAGTATCTCGCATGAAGCTGTGCGTGCTGGCAATTTTAAAGATGCGTATACTCCTTGGAAAGCTGTGTTGGAAAACTGTCCGACGCTTCGTTTCTATACCTTTACTGATGGATATAAAATTCTGAAAGGCTTGATGGGACAAATCAAGGATCGAAATAGTGCGGAATATCAGAAATATTTTAATGAACTGATGAATACGCACGACTTGCGTATGAAGTACACGGATGAATTCTTGTCTAAAGGTACAAAAGTATCTTCTGTTGACGAAGCTCTGGGTATCAAAGCGGTAGATTACATCGCTTTCGCTCCGAAGATTGACGTTAATCAGGCTTACCAATGGTTGAGCCAGTCAGTGAACGCTGTGAAAGGCGAATCAGCAGGTGCGACTATCTTCTATTTCCTGCAAATGTCTTTGGATAAATTGAAAACTGACCCGAATCATAAAGAACAGTTCATTCAGGATTATCTGGCTGCTTCTGAATATGTAGACACAGCTATTGCTAATGAAACTAATGAAGCAAAGAAGAAACCTCTGCTGGGCATTAAAGATAACCTGGTTGCTTTGTTTGTAAACAGCGGAACGGCTGATTGCGAATCACTGCAAAGCATCTATGGACCGAAAGTAGAAGCTAACCAAACTGACTTGGCTTACTTGAAGAAAGTGATCGACATCATGAAAATGATGAAATGTACTGAAAGCGATGCTTATCAACAGGCTGCTTTCTATGTTTACAAGATAGAACCTAGTGCAGAAGCTGCTACCGGATGTGCTTATCAGGCATTTAAGAAAGGTGATGTCGATGGTGCAGTGAAATTCTTTGACGAAGCAGTGAACCTCGAAACAGACAATCTGAAGAAAGCTGAAAAAGCATACGCTGCCGCAGCAGTATTGGCTTCTGCCAAAAAACTGTCTCAAGCAAGAGCATATTGCCAAAAAGCAATTGGCTTTAACGAAAACTACGGTGCTCCATACATCCTGATTGCTAATCTTTATGCAATGAGTCCTAACTGGAGCGACGAGTCGGCTTTGAACAAGTGTACTTATTTTGCAGTAATCGACAAACTGCAACGTGCAAAACAAGTAGATCCGAGCGTAGCTGAAGAAGCTAACAAATTGATCGGTAGATATTCTGGTCATACTCCGCAAGCTAAAGACCTGTTTATGTTGGGTTACAAGCAAGGCGACCGCATCACTATCGGCGGTTGGATAGGAGAGACTACAACGATTAGATAAATGTATGTTGCGAAAACGAAGAAACCGTTTATTGCATAAAAGCATGAGCATAACAATCACCTCCGGGGTGATTGTTATGCTTCTTTTATTATCTTCCTGTGGCGGAAAGAAGAAAGCTATGGGCGAGGCTATCACAGAACGTGATTCTCTTCCGGTGATGACAACATTGGGAGTCACCACTCTTATTTCCGATTCCGGAGTGACACGTTATAGGGTGAATACGGAAGAGTGGATGATGTACGACCGTAAAAAGCCTTCCTATTGGGCCTTTGAAAAAGGAGTATACCTGGAACAGTTCGACTCTATCTTTCATATAGAAGCCAGTATCAAAGCGGATACTGCCTACTATTATGACAAAGAAAGGCTTTGGAAGCTGATAGGGAATGTGGATATACAGAACCGCAAAGGAGAGCGTTTTAATACGGAACTGCTGTACTGGAACGAAGCCACCCAAAAAGTATATTCCGACAAGTTTATACGTATCCAGCAACCGGACCGAATTATTACAGGACATGGCTTCGACTCGAACCAGCAAATGACCATATACACCATCCGCAATATTGGAGGAATTTTCTATGTGGACGAGGACGCGGGCGGCCCGCCCCAACCGGAAACAAAAGCACTGCCGGATTCTGTGAATAAAGATGCTGCGAAATAGGCGAAGTCATATCAATCGTACCTCGTAAATCGTCTGATCGTAAATCAAAACTTATGAATATTTATATCTCTCTAATCATCACCATGGTCTTCTCCGCCTTCTTCTCAGGAATGGAGATTGCCTTTGTGTCGGTAGACAAACTGCGTTTTGAGATGGAACGTAAGGGGGGAATTACGTCCCGCATCCTTTCTATCTTCTTCAAGAACCCGAATGAATTTATCTCTACCATGCTGGTGGGGAATAATATCGCGCTGGTAATCTATGGTATCCTGATGGCGCAGATTATCGGCGACAATCTGCTGGCGGGATTCATCGACAATCATTTTCTGATGGTGTTGGCGCAAACCATTATTTCTACCCTGATTATTTTGGTGACCGGAGAGTTTTTACCGAAAACATTATTCAAAATCAATCCCAATCTGGTTTTGAATCTTTTTGCCATTCCGCTCATTGTTTGTTATGTCGTTCTATATCCTATCTCTAAACTGTCTTCCGGCTTGTCGTGTTTGTTCCTTCGTGTCTTTGGTATGAAGGTCAATAAAGATGCGTCCGACAGGGCTTTTGGAAAAGTAGACCTGGACTATTTTGTACAAAGCAGCATTGATAATGCCGAAAATGAAGAAGAACTGGACACGGAAGTGAAAATCTTCCAGAACGCCCTCGACTTCTCGAACATAAAAATCCGCGACTGCATCGTTCCTCGTACCGAAGTGGTGGCAGTCGATCTGACCACTTCACTGGACGAGCTGAAAAGCCGCTTCATAGAATCCGGAATCTCCAAGATAATCGTGTATGACGGGAATATCGACAACGTAGTCGGCTACATCCATTCGTCGGAAATGTTCCGTGCCCCGAAAAACTGGCATGAGAATGTGACACAAGTCCCGATTGTGCCCGAAACAATGTCCGCCAACAAGCTGATGAAGCTCTTTATGCAGCAAAAGAAAACGATTGCCGTAGTGGTGGATGAATTTGGCGGTACGTCCGGCATCGTATCTCTGGAAGACCTCGTTGAAGAAATCTTTGGAGATATAGAAGACGAGCACGATAATACTTCCTATATCAGCAAGCAAATCGACGAACGCGAGTATGTGTTGTCCGCCCGCTTGGAGATAGAAAAAGTCAATGAGACGTTCGGACTCGACTTGCCCGAGTCGGATGATTATCTGACAGTAGGAGGGTTGATTCTGAACCAATATCAGAGCTTTCCGAAGTTGCATGAAGTGGTCCGGGTAGGACGTTATCAATTCAAGATAATTAAGGTCACAGCGACAAAAATAGAACTCGTGCGATTAAAAGTCTTGGAATAATGACGATAATCAAGAAATTTTTAGCTAATAAATAGATGCATATTAGCATTTTTTGTATCTTCGTGCGCTAAAACGACAAAAGAAAGAAATAATAATAAACATAAATCATATTAATCAAAATGGCAACGTTACAAAACATTAGGTCGAAAGGACCTCTATTGGTGATTGTTATCGGCTTGGCGCTGTTTGCTTTTATTGCGGGTGACGCATGGAAGGTGATGCAGCCGCATCAGGCACATGACGTAGGTGAGGTGAACGGAGACGCTCTTTCCGCTCAAGAGTATCAGAATTTGGTAGAAGAATATACCGAAGTGGTGAAACTCATGCGTGGGGTGACCGCCTTGAATGACGAACAAACCAATCAGGTGCGCGATGAAGTATGGCGTTCCTACGTAAACAATAAACTGATTGAAAAAGAAGCAAAAGCACTGGGACTGACTGTTTCTACAGCTGAAATCCAAGACATCCTGAAAGCAGGCGTTCATCCTTTGTTGAGACAAACTCCTTTCCAGAATCCGCAAACAGGAAACTTCGACAAAGATATGTTGAACAAATTCCTCGTGGAATACGCCAAGATGAGCGAATCACAAATGCCGGCACAGTATGCTGAACAATACAACAATATGTATAAATACTGGTCATTCATCCAAAAGACGCTGATTGAAAGCCGTTTGGCAGAAAAGTATCAGGCATTAGTGTCTAAAGCTCTTCTTTCTAATCCGGTGGAAGCACAGGATGCTTTCGATGCAAGAGTGAACCAATACAACGTGTTGATGGCTGGTATTCCTTACTCTTCTGTAGTAGACTCTACAATCGTAGTGAAAGAATCGGAACTGAAAGACTTGTATAACAAGAAGAAAGAACAATTCAAGCAATATCAGGAAACTCGTGACATCAAGTACATTGATGTACAGGTGACTGCAAGTGCTGAAGACAGAGCAGCTATCCAGAAAGAAGTAGACGAAGCTACTGCACAGTTGGCTACTACTACGGATGACTATACTTCTTTTATCCGTTCAGTTGGCTCGGAAGCTCCTTATACAGACTTGTTCTATAACAAAACAGCTTTCCCGTCAGATGTAGCCGCACGTTTGGACTCTGTTTCTGTAGGTGCTATTTATGGTCCTTACTATAATGGTGCCGACAATACAATCAACTCTTTCAAAGTAGTTGCTAAAGCTGTTGCTGCCGACTCTGTCGAATTCCGTCAGATTCAGGTATACGCAGAAGACGCTGTGAAGACAAAGACATTGGCCGACAGCATCTATAACGCAATCAAAGGGGGAGCTAACTTCGTGGATCTGGCAAAGAAATATGGTCAGACAGGTGATGCAAACTGGCTTACTTCTGCACAATATGAAGGTGCACAGATAGACGGTGATAACCTGAAATTTATTTCTGCTATCAACAATGCAGGTGTAAACGAATTGGTAAACTTGCCGATGGGACAAGCAAACGTAATTCTTCAGGTGACGAACAAGAAGTCTACAAAAAACAAATATAAAGTAGCTGTTATCAAACGCGAAGTAGAGTTCAGCAAAGAAACTTACAATCGTGCTTATAATGATTTCAGCCAGTTTATCGCAGCTAATCCTAGCGTAGAGAAGATGGTAGCTAACGCTGAAGAAGCCGGTTACAGATTGCTCGACAGAATGGATTTGAGCAGTTCTGAACACAACATCGGTGGTGTAAGAGGTACAAAAGAAGCGTTGAGATGGACATTTGATAAAGCAAAACCGGGTGAAGTTTCCGGCTTGTACGAATGTGGCGAAAGCGATCACATGATAGTAGTAGGTCTGGTAGGCATTAAGCCGGAAGGATACCGTCCGTTGAAAGCAGTACAGGATCAGTTGAGAGCTGAAATTGTGAAAGATAAGAAAGCTGAAAAGATTATGGCTGACATGAAAGCTGCCAATGCAACTTCATTCAACCAGTACAAAGAGATGGCTAATGCAGTCAGCGACTCTTTGAAGATGGTTACTTTTGCAGCTCCTGCATACGTATCAGCATTGCGCAGCAGCGAACCGTTGGTAGGTGCTTATGCTTCTGCAGCTGAAGTAAATCAGTTGAGCGCTCCTATCAAAGGTAATGCCGGAGTATTTGTATTGCAGGTATACGGTAAGGACAAACTGAACGAGACATTCGACGCAAAAGCAGAAGAAGCTACGCTGACTAACATGCACGCACGTTTCGCCAGCCGTCTGATGAACGACTTGTATCTGAAAGCTAACGTAAAAGATACTCGCTTCTTGTTCTTCTAAACAATTAGCAAGTAATAGATATTAGGCACGGATTACACGGATTTACGTGGTTTAAACTTATGAGAGAACCACGAAATCCGTGTAATCCGTGCCTTTTTTATTTTCGTTTTTTCGTTTATTCGTTTATGATCTTTGTTATCTGATTAAATTTCCATATCTTGCCAATCTTTATCAATAGGCTTTGCGAAATACTTTATTAACTAATACGAATCTATATTATGACAAAACAACTAGCCCAGTATTCAGTTCCCGCTGAAAATTCACGTGTTATTCGTGTGTTCCTTTCGTCAACGTTCAGAGACATGGAAATGGAACGTTCTGCATTAGTCAAACTCTTTAAGGGTTTGCAAGTAAAGGCTGCCAGCCGTGGTGCCACCGTTTCATTGGTTGATTTGCGCTGGGGAATCACAGAAGAAGATGCGAAAAGTGGCAAGGTTGTTGAAATATGCCTGAAAGAAATAGTTAACTCCCGGCCTTTCTTCATTGGTATGGTAGGCGACCGCTATGGATGGTGCCCCAATTATGAGGACTTATCTCAAACTTTCAATGACAGCTTGGAATATCGTTGGATAGAAGATGACTTGAATCATCATTTAAGTGTGACGGAAATTGAAATGCAGTTTGGTGTACTGCGCAATCCCAATCCGTTACATGCCTATTTTTATATAAAACAGTCGGCAGATGATGAGCTGTCTTGCCCTAAAGAGGAGTCTCTTAAACTGAAACGTCTTAAAGAACGTATTTTGCAGCAAGATCGTTATCCTGTGCAAGAGTATGACTCGCCCGAGCAGTTGTGTAACCTTGTGGAAGGTGCTTTCACGGAATTGCTTGAACGGGAGTTTCCAGATATACTGACCGTTGAAGATAATCAAGCATTGCAAGAACAACTGACACGCAATGAACTCTTATTCAATTATCACTCCATACCAGAAGCAGATCAGGCGTTTGCTGACTTTTTGGCAGCGGATGAGCAGCGATGTTTGGTGGTAACGGGCGATTGTGGTCTTGGCAAGAGCGCTTTATTGGCTCATTGGAGCGATTTGGTGAACAATGATATGCCGATGATTCCCATCTATCATCGCTTGGATAGTACTACATTGTCTTCTTATCCGGAAACGTTGGCGAGAATGTTAGCCTCAAAATGCCAGAACGCACTCAAACATCAATCTTTAGGTGAAGAAAATTTGTTTGCGGCTGAAGTATCAAAAGAACTGGACTCGACCCAGAGCACTGCCAAATCCATCATGGACATCGTGAAAAATTCGGTTTTGATGGGAGATGCTGGCTTGAACACTTTTGCGGGGAACACACTTCGGAACCTCAAGGAGATTGAAGAGGATTTGAATTCTATCCAAAAGTTCAGTCAGTTGTGGAGTGCGCTGGGTGCATCAAGATATCCTATCATTCTGTTGATTGATGACATCAGTTATCTGAATCCGACTGAAGCATCCCTGTTTTCTTTATTTGCATCTATTCCCTCGAACGTAAAAGTCGTGTTGAGCTTTTCTGCGTCATCCACCGCCTACCTGCCCTTTGTTCGGAATGGTTACGTTCATTTCCAGTTGAATGGTTTTTCACAAGCGGATGCCAAGTCGTTCTCAAAACAATATCTGTCTACTTACTCCAAGGTCTTGTCCGCACAGCAGGAAGATATTCTTGCTTCGTGGGTGCTGGCCAAACAACCGCGCTGTTTAAGTGTATTGCTCAACGAGTTGGTTTCGTTCGGTCAGTATGATGCTCTGAATGAATATATGAGTGGATATTGCCGGCTCAATGAGATTGAGCAGTTCTACGACAGTGTGCTTCGGCGTTTGTCGGCTGATTATGGTTTCGAAGAGATTGGAAGAACGCTTCTGATGCTCTCACTTACTTTAGAAGGATTTACCGAAGATGAAGTAAAGAGCATGGCAGGCATTAATCAGATACTTTGGTCACAGTTGAGAGTGGAAATGAGTAGCTGGCTCACCAACAAAGGAGGGCGATATTGCATTGGTGACACACAAATGGTAGAGGCGATTGAACGCTGTTTCGCTCAAGATGAAGAATGTATAGATGATAGTCGGCATGAAATTATTTCCGCTCTGCTGGATGAGGAAGAGATCCTTTCCCATCCGTTGACTTTTGCCGATTATAACTATCGCATGAAACAGTTCTGCTACCATGATTCGTATCGCTATAAAGTGGAGATTACCTATCAATGCTATAAGATGCAAGAATGGGATTTATTGAAGGATTGGATTTGTGATGTGGAGATTTTCGAGATTCTGTATCGCACGAATCGTTCTCTGTTGGAAGATAGCTGGAAGGCGATCATGAATGACAATCCTGGCATTACGCCTGAAGTCTATGCCGAATTGGACTTTGATGAGGTTGATTCTTTTTTAATTCCTGTCATTGCTAATGATATGGCTACTTTCTTGAGCAGTTCTTTCCATCTGACGGAGGCAGCGGCTGCTGTGAGTGAGAAGAGTATGGAAGGCGCTGCCATCCCACCAATTGCCAGATCGGTATTGAAGATGAATGAGGGATGCCGGTATGCCCGTAATGAAGAATACGAAATGGCATGCGACTGTTTTCTGAAAGCATTAGTGATGCAGGAAAACATTGTACCGACTCCGGAACTGGAGATTGCCAACACCTGCCGGAATCTAGCTTTGGCATATTACTACAATGAGCAATACAATGAAGCGGGGATCTATTTGAATAGGGCGCTTGATTATCATGCGGCTTCTGCTGACGAGAAGAGTCAGGCAGAAGTCATTGAACTTTCCGAATACCTGGCTTATTGTGATTACTATAAGAATGAGGAAGAGAGTGCTGCCGAAAAATTCCGGAAAGTAGCTGAAATGCACGAGTCTTTGAATGGCAGGCTGTCGGGTGGAGTGGCTAAATGTTTGTGTATGCAGGGCAAATGTCTTTATTATATCAAACGATACGATGAAGCATGGATGCTGATGAATCAGGCGTTGGACATTGCTATGCAGATAGATAACAAAAAACAGATAGTTGCTTGTCATAAACAGTTGTATTATTTATGCAGAGAATTCAAACGAATGATGAATGAACGTGGCGATGGGCAGGCTTCTACTTTATTCTTCCGTGAGTCTCTTTTGCATGAAATGTTTTTCAGCGAAAAACCGCGTCTGGCGGAATTGACTGTCCGCTACGAGGCATTGAGATGTGATATAATGCAGCAATATTACGAGCGTAAAGATTATGATAGTGTGATCCGCATCGCAACTTCCCTGGATATTCACGATGATGCTGATCCCGATGCTTCCTGTCAGGTATATTACTACAAAGCACAGGCTTATGCGAAGATGGAGAATTATCCAATGGCGAAAGAGGCTTTCTTCAGAGAGTTTGAATTGCGAAAGAAATCTTTTGGATGGGAGGACAGACAGACGGTTCTGGCTTGTCAGAATCTAGGGGTGTTACACAGTTTTTGTAATGAACAGGAAGATGCGCTGGCTTGTTTTCGTGAAGCGTACGGTCATGAAGTGAAAAAGAATGGAAAGGACTCTGAAGTGGCGCAAAAGCTACTTCAATATATCAGCGTGGTTGAATCATAACGGAGGCATACTTCCCTTTTTTGTTAACTTTTACATTCCCGTTATACGGAAATCGACTTTATTTCCTTACATTTGCAAATATAAACCATCAACAGAAAGAAGAATGTCTAAATATCCCCTTTTAGGAATGACTCTTGTAGAGCTTCAATCATTGACAAAAAGACTGGGTATGCCCGGTTTTGCTGCCAAGCAGATTGCATCCTGGCTTTACGAAAAGAAGGTAGCCTCGATTGATGATATGACTAATTTGTCATTGAAACACCGGGAGTTGCTCAAGCAGAACTATGAGGTGGGAGCGGAAGCTCCGGTAGATGAAATGCGCTCTGTAGATGGTACGGTGAAGTATCTTTATAAAGTGGGTGAGAACCATTTTGTGGAATCGGTTTATATACCGGATGATGACCGCGCAACATTGTGCGTGTCGTCACAAGTGGGTTGCAAGATGAACTGCAAGTTCTGTATGACAGGCAAACAGGGTTATACCGCTAACCTGACCGCCGGCCAGATCATTAACCAGATTTATTCGCTGCCGGAACGGGATAAACTGACCAATGTCGTAATGATGGGAATGGGCGAGCCGCTCGATAACCTGGATGAGGTGTTGAAAGCATTGGATATACTTACCGCTACCTACGGTTACGCATGGAGTCCGAAGCGTATCACGCTTTCTACAGTCGGGCTGCGGAAAGGATTGCAGCGTTTTATCGAAGAAAATGACTGCCATCTTGCCATCAGCCTTCACTCTCCGCTGACCGTTCAACGTTCTGAATTAATGCCGGCGGAAAAGGCGTTTTCGATCACCGAAATGGTGGAACTGTTAAAAAACTATGATTTTAGTAAACAACGTCGACTTTCGTTTGAATATATTGTTTTTAAAGGGCTCAATGATTCGCAGGTCTATGCCAAAGAGTTGCTGAAACTTCTTCGCGGACTGGATTGCAGGGTGAATCTGATTCGTTTTCATGCCATACCGGGGGTAGACCTCGAGGGAGCGGATATGGATACGATGACCCGTTTTCGTGATTATCTGACGTCACACGGACTTTTCACCACTATCCGTTCATCCAGAGGCGAAGATATTTTTGCTGCTTGCGGTATGCTCTCGACAGCGAAACTGGAGGAAAATAATGAAAGTTAATATATAAAACCGAACATCATGAAAAAGTACTCTTTTATTTTATGCATCGCTTTGGTAGCCTTTGTCGTTGCGTCTTGTGGTCTGAAAGGAAATCACACCTCTAGTGGTCGTGCTTACGAGCTTTTGGTTGTAGTAGATCACGGTGTTTGGGATCGTGCTGCCGGAAGGGCTTTACATGATGCGCTCGATTCTGATATGCCCGGTTTGCCGCAGTCGGAACCTTCTTTCCGGATTATGTATACTTCGCCGAAAGATTATGATTCTACGCTGAAGTTGATACGTAACATTATTATTGTAGATATACAGGATATATATACGAAAGCCTCGTTCAAATATGCGAAGGACGTGTATGCCAATCCGCAGATGATATTGACTATCCAGGCTCCGAACGAAGAAGAGTTTGGGAAGTTTGTGGAAGAGAACAAAAAGACGATTGTCGACTTCTTTACCCGTGCGGAAATGAACCGTCAGATTACGTTCCTGGAAGGGAAACACAGTAATTTCATTTCGCAGAAAGTGGACAGTTTGTTCGGATGCGACATTTGGATAGATGCCGAACTGGCCAATTCAAAGACCGGGAAGGATTTCTTCTGGGCTTCTACCAACACAGGTACTGCCGACCGTAATTTCGTGATGTACTCTTATCCGTATACTGACAAGGATACGTTTACCAAAGAATATTTTGTGCACAAACGTGACTCCGTGATGAAAGCCAATATACCCGGATTCAAGGAAGGCGTTTATATGTCGACCGATAGTTTGCTGACCGATGTCCGTCCGATCAATGTAAAGAACAGCTATACCATGGAAGCACGTGGCCTGTGGCGTATGAAGGGCGACTTTATGGGTGGTCCGTATGTGTCTCATACTCGTCTGGACGAGAAAAACCAACGAATTATTACAGCAGAAATATTTGTTTATTCACCTGATAAAATGAAACGCAACCTGGTACGCCAGATGGAAGCATCTCTGTATACACTGAAACTTCCGAATGAAGTTCAGCAGAATCAGATTCCATTGGGAGAAGCATCTAAGGAGGCGGAACAAACTAATAAATAAAAACATGGAAGATAACAAGATAAGAATAGGTATCACCCAGGGAGATATTAACGGGGTGGGCTATGAGGTGATTCTTAAGACATTTTCTGACCCTACGATGTTGGAACTATGTACTCCGATCATTTATGGCTCACCGAAAGTAGCGGCTTATCATCGCAAAGCGCTGGATATACAGACCAGTTTCAGCATTGTCAACTCTGCTAGCGAAGCAGGGTACAACCGTTTGAGCGTAGTGAACTGCACGGATGATGAGGTGAAAGTGGAATTTTCCAAACCCGACCCCGAAGCCGGTAAAGCTGCGTTGGGAGCTTTGGAACGTGCCATCGAAGAATATCGCGAAGGGTTGATAGACGTTATCGTAACAGCTCCGATCAACAAACATACGATTCAGTCGGAAGAATTCTCATTCCCCGGACATACGGAATATATCGAAGAACGTTTGGGCAATGGTGATAAATCATTGATGATTTTGATGAAAAATGACTTCCGGGTGGCTCTGGTGACGACGCATATCCCTGTCAGGGAGATCGCGACTACGATTACCAAAGAACTGATTCAGGAGAAACTGATGATATTCCATCGTTGCTTGAAACAGGATTTCGGTATCGGCGCTCCGCGTATTGCGGTGCTCTCTCTCAATCCTCATGCCGGAGACGGTGGTTTGTTGGGAATGGAAGAACAGGAAGTGATTATCCCTGCCATGAAAGAAATGGAAGAGAAAGGAATCCTTTGCTACGGTCCTTATGCGGCCGACGGCTTTATGGGTTCAGGCAATTATACTCATTTTGACGGTATCCTGGCGATGTATCACGATCAGGGGCTGGCTCCGTTCAAGGCATTGGCCATGGAAGACGGGGTGAACTATACGGCAGGCCTGCCGGTAGTACGTACTTCTCCGGCTCATGGAACGGCTTATGACATTGCAGGCAAGGGGATGGCTTGTGAAGATTCTTTCCGTCAGGCAATCTATGTTGCCATCGACGTGTTCCGTAATCGTCAGCGTGAAAAAGTGGCTCGTGCCAATCCGTTGCGTAAACAATATTACGAGAAACGTGACGATAGTGATAAACTGAAACTGGATACAGTGGACGAAGATTAAAAACAAGTGATGATAAAAGCAGAGATACAACAAGTGAAACAGCGTTTCGGTATTATTGGAAATACCGAAGCATTGTCGCGCGCTATAGATGTTGCCATTCAGGTAGCTCCTACCGATTTGTCTGTGCTGATTACCGGAGAAAGTGGAGTCGGAAAAGAAAGTTTTCCGCAGATTATTCATCAATATAGCCGGAGGAAGCACGGACAGTATATTGCTGTCAACTGTGGCGCTATTCCGGAGGGTACGATTGACTCCGAACTGTTCGGACATGAGAAAGGTGCGTTTACCGGTGCGATTGGCGAACGGAAAGGGTACTTTGGCGAAGCCGACGGTGGTACTATTTTTCTTGATGAAGTAGGAGAGTTGCCGATGTCTACCCAGGCACGTTTGCTCCGTGTATTGGAGAGTGGCGAGTTTATGAAAGTAGGTTCGTCCAAAGTGCAAAAAACGGATGTGCGTGTGGTGGCAGCTACCAATGTCAATCTGACACAAGCGATTGCAGAAGGACGTTTCCGTGAAGATTTATATTATCGGTTGAATACGGTGCCTATCCAGATTCCTCCTTTGCGTGAACGTGGAGACGATGTGCTCCTGTTGTTCCGTAAGTTTTCCGCAGACTTTGCAGAGAAATACCGGATGCCTGCTATCCAGCTGACAGAAGATGCAAAGAAAGAGTTACTGGCTTACCCGTGGCCCGGAAACGTGCGTCAGTTGAAGAACATCACCGAGCAAATATCTATCATTGAAACCAACAGGGAGATCTCAGCAGCTATCTTGCAGAATTATCTTCCCGCACAAAATACGCAACGTCTTCCCGCACTGATGGGAACGCGTGAAAGTAAAGGCTTTGAGAGCGAACGGGAGATTCTTTATTCTGTTCTGTTCGACATGCGCCAGGAAGTGGCGGAGCTGAAGAAGATGGTGCACAACCTGATGGCGGAACGTGCCGGACAGGTGGGGCAGGTAGGACAAATGGGAACGGTGGTTACTACTCCGGTAGTGACGGCGCATCAACCTTCGGTACCTGCTATCATTCATACCATGCAGCCTACGGTTTGCAAGGATGATGATGACATACAAGACACGGAAGAATATGTAGAAGAATCTCCTTTGTCACTAGACGAAGTGGAGAAAGAAATGATACGCAAAGCACTTGAGAGGCATCATGGAAAGCGAAAGAGCGCGGCCAAGGACTTGAACATTTCCGAGCGTACACTTTATAGAAAAATAAAAGAATATGAATTGGATTAAGAAAATAATACGTCCTTTGTTACTGTTCGGCTTGCCGTTGGTAGTCATTGCGTGCACTGTTTCCTATAAGTTTAACGGATCGTCTATCAATTATGATAAGGTAAAGACCATTTCGATAGCCGACTTCCCGATCAAGTCGGAGTATGTGTATGCCCCGTTGGCAACCAAGTTCAATGAGGACCTGAAAGATATCTTCATCCGGCAGACCCGTCTGCAACTGCTCAAGCCGAATCAGAATGCCGACTTGCAGATTGATGGAGAAATCACAGGATACAATCAGTACAACCAGGCAGTATCTGCCGACGGTTACTCTTCGGAGACGAAGTTGACTATCACCGTCAATGTACGTTTTGTCAACAACACCAATCATGCCGAAGACTTTGAACAACAGTTTTCTGCGTTCCGTACCTACGACTCTACCCAGTTGCTGACTGCCGTACAGGACGGATTGATTGCTGAAATGTCTAAAGAGATCACTGACCAAATTTTTAATGCAACTGTAGCAAACTGGTAATATAAATGACTTCTGTTAACTTTCAACAATGGATTCAGCATCCCGAGACGCTGAATAGGGATACTTTGTACGAACTGCGCAATCTTCTTGCGAGGTATCCGTATTTTCAGTCACTTCGTCTGCTGTATCTGAAGAACCTGTATATTCTCCATGATATTAGTTTCGGTGGAGAACTGCGGAAAGCAGTTCTTTACATTGCAGACAGGCGGCAGTTATTCCAGTTGATTGAAGGTGATCGCTATGATGTGCAGGCACGGAAAAAGGGAGTACCTCTCACGGAGGTGCTGAAAGACGAACCGTCTGTAGACCGCACATTAGCATTGATCGACGCTTTCTTGTCCACAGTGCCCGAAGAGGTGACTGCCCGGACCAGCTTCGATTATTCGGTGGATTACACCTCTTATCTTTTGGAGGAGACTCCAGCCACGGAACAGTCGTCCGAAGAAACGCCCAAACTCAAAGGCTACGAACTGATTGACGACTTTATAGAAAAGAGCGAGAGCGACTCTCCCCTCTGCATGAAACCTTTAAGAGAAGAAATGCCATCTGCCACAACCTCTTCGGGCGAGCTCCCTGAAGAAGAAACGATGGAGGAAGAAGAGGAAGATGACAGCTGTTTTACGGAAACTTTGGCAAAAATCTATGTTAAACAGCAACGATATTCAAAAGCTCTTGAAATAATTAAAAAATTAAGCTTGAAATATCCAAAAAAAAATGCTTACTTTGCAGACCAAATCAGATTTTTGGAGAAATTGATTATTAACGCTAATTCAAAATAACTAAAAATGTACTTATTATTCGTTATCTTAATGGTTATTGCAGCCTTGTTGATGTGTTTCATCGTGCTGATTCAGAACTCAAAAGGGGGCGGGCTTGCTTCTGGTTTCTCTTCATCTAACGCCATCATGGGCGTGCGCAAGACTACAGATTTTCTGGAAAAAGCAACATGGGGTTTAGCTATCTTCATGGTGGTAATGAGCATTGCTACTGCTTATGTAGTTCCTCGCTCTGCTGTTGCTAAAGACGCAGTGTTGGAACAGGCACAGAAAGAACAACAGACTAACCCGTATAACTTACCCGCAGGTACGGCTGCGCCGCAAACTGAAGCTCCAGCTACCAACGCACCTGCTACAGAAACTCCGGCACCGGCTACTGAAACTCCTGCTCCTGCAGCAGAGTAATTCACTCCGTCGTCAGGTAAGGCTTTGGGGTAAAACCATTAATGGGAAGGTGCAGACGGATGCTGCATTTCTTTGATATTTAAGTGCGGATTACGCAGATTACACGGATTCTCAATCTTCCGCGTGGTCAGTGTAATCCGCACTTAACTTTTTCTTGTAAAAACAATCTCTTTGTGATAGAAACAAACGAGATTTAACTACCTTTGTTGGCTGTATAAGATTATTAACTACTTTTTTAAATATAACAATGACAGAACATTTGAAACAAAAATTGAATGACTCCGCCGTACTCCGATGGAGCGTTCTTGCATTGGTCGCATTTACTATGCTATGCGGCTATTTCCTCACCGACGTAATGTCTCCTCTAAAACCCATGCTTGAGAAAGAACTATTATGGGACAGTCTTGATTATGGTTTCTTCACAAGCGCTTACGGATGGTTTAATGTATTCCTGTTGATGCTGATCTTCGGTGGTATCATTTTGGATAAGATGGGAGTCCGTTTCACTGGAATGGGAGCTTGTTTGCTGATGGTGCTGGGTTGTGGATTGAAATACTATGCGATTTCTACTACTTTCCCGGAAGGTGCCATGCTCTTCGGGTTCAAAACACAGGTGACTTTGGCTGCATTGGGGTATGCTATCTTCGGTGTAGGTGTGGAGATTGCCGGTATCACAGTTTCCAAGATTATCGTGAAATGGTTCAAGGGCAAGGAAATGGCATTGGCTATGGGACTTGAAATGGCTACGGCACGTATCGGAACAACTTTGGCAATGGTGCTCACGGTTCCTTTGGCTGACTTCTTCGGATATACGGATGAGAGTGGCGCATTCCATACCAATATTCCTGCTCCAATTTTGTTTTGTCTGATTATGTTGTGCGTGGGTACGATTGCTTTCTTCCTTTATACTTTCTATGACAAGAAGCTGGATGCTTCTTTGGACGCAGAGGGATTGGAACCGGAAGAGCCGTTCCGTATGAAAGATATTGTGTATATCATTACCAATAAAGGATTCTGGTTGATTGCATTACTCTGTGTATTGTTCTACTCGGCTGTATTCCCCTTTATCAAGTATGCTGCCGACTTGATGGTGCAGAAATATAATGTAGATCCGAAGTTGGCGGGAACGATTCCCGGATTGTTACCGATTGGCGCGATTATCCTGACTCCGTTGTTCGGTTCGTTATATGACCGTATCGGTAAGGGAGCCACATTGATGGTCATCGGATCGTTGATGCTTATTTTTGTGCATACGATGTTTGCTCTGCCTATACTGAATATATGGTGGTTTGCTACTATTATCATGATTATATTGGGATTTGCCTTCTCGTTGGTGCCTTCAGCTATGTGGCCATCTGTTCCGAAGATTATCCCGGAAAAACAGTTGGGTACAGCTTATGCATTGATTTTCTGGGTACAGAACTGGGGATTGATGGGTGTTCCTTTGCTGATTGGATGGGTGTTGAATACTTATTGCAAAGGTCCGGTAATAGACGGTGCACAGACTTATGACTACACGTTACCTATGACTGTTTTTGCTCTCTTTGGTGTGCTTGCTCTGATTGTGGCTTTGATGTTGAAGGCAGAGGACAAGAAGAAGGGATATGGTTTGGAAGAGGCGAATATCCAAAAGTAACTAGGGAATTCGGTATCTAAAGTAACAAAGGAATTTTGTATCAAGGTGTAAACAAAAGAGTATCAGTATTAATACTCTGAAATAAAAAAATAAGAAGTATGGCTGCCAAAGAGAAAATCAACCTGTTAGAGGTCATTCCCTGTCGCAGTGAACATATTACAGCAGAAAGGGAAGGGGAGACGATTGTGCTCTCCTTTCCCCGTTTTAAATATCCGTGGATGCAACGCTTCCTTGTGCCGAAAGGAATGTCGAAAGAACTTCATGTGAAATTGGAAGAACACGGTACGGCTGTATGGGAACTGATAGATGGAAAACGCAATGTTCGTGAGATTATAGAAAAACTCGCAGAGCACTTTCAAAATGAAGAGGGCTACGAGTCACGTGTATCGGCTTATCTTTCTCAAATGCAGAAAGATGGATTTATAAAACTGATGACGCCAGTCGTATAAATGGGAATTTATATTTCACCACAGAGGACACGGAGGACACCGAGTTCTTCTCTCTTTTTCCGTAAGTAAAACAGAGCGATAAATACGATTATAAATACGTGAGGCTCTGTGGTACTCTATAGTGAATAAAAAAGATTAAACCTCTGTGTCCTCCGTGTCCTCTGTGGTGACTCATTATTATTTATTTGATAAATACAGCCCAAAGTATGACGGCAATTGCTATCAGGATACCCATGATAATAAGTGTTCCCCAAACAAAATAATTGCTGTCTTTCTCTTTCTTTTTCTCCGAGTCGTGGATAATACGTTCCATTTCTTCGGGAGTAGTATTGGGTAGTGGATAAGGTTCGTTGGTGCGGTTGAGATGCTTCAGTTTCTCGTTAGCACGTTCACGACGCAGTCGGGAAGCTTCCCGACCTTCACTAAGCCGGCGTATCATGTCGAGCATATGTCCTTCACCACCCATATTCTTTATTTTTTAGAAGTTTAGTTTCTTGTTTTTCTATTTCCCTTCCTCTCTGTCTACTTTGAGCAATCCTCCCGTATTCGGATCAAAATAAACTTTGATGGTAGAATTCTTGTTGAACAAAACCGGAGCCAGATATTCTATCACACCGAATTGGGTAATAGGAAGCTCACCTTCGTAAAGTTTCTTTTTACCGTCGGTCAATGTAACCATAGCTTGTCCGGGTACGTTGTAGGCTATTCCATCCAAATCTTTCTTTTTCTTACCGTCTTCCTGCGGTATCTTGACAGATTTCAGGTCTTTCAGACTGATATAAAACGGAGTTCCTGCCAAATCATTGTTGGCAACTACACCTAACTTCTTTGAGAAACGGAAAGCAACTTCGTTGTTGAGTTCCTTGTCAGGAGTAAGGCGGACAGTGAATGTTCTCTCTTCCTTGTTGCAGGTGCCGGAGAACATTTGCGTCATGGCTTCTTCCTGTGCATTCAGATTGTCGAGCATAATCTTAAGTTGTGCTCCGTCTGAAGGCATATTATCAGCTTGTCCGCGCAATAAGGCATTCTTGCTTTCGCGGATGTTATAGATTTCTTTAGCTACCAGCTCGGCCATCTTGGCGGTAGAGCTAGCCATCAGAATCTCTTCGGTCAGGAATTCACGAGGATTTGCTTTCTTTTGGAGGACTGTGGGAGCGGGAGCGGCTTTTTTGCCTACACTGCTGTTGCTGTAAGGAACATTGATTGTTTTCACAATGCCATCCTCTGTCAGTTCCATGAGCGGTGCTACTGTCTTATCCTTCAATTTTACGAAATACGTCGTTTCGCTGTTGGGCACACCTACGGATTTCACTTTTACGCTAGCCAGTTCCCAGTACTCTTCAGGGTCGGCGGAGACGTTGGTCAGTCGCAGGTAACGATCAGCATATTTGCTGAATTCTCCCGGAGTATAGTTGACTTTGTTGGCTTTTATTTCAAGTTCTATTTGGGTTTTGGGAAGACTGTAAACCACTCCATAGTCTTTTCCCCGGGTAACTCCTGTCAGTACTTCGGTTTGTGCATAGGCGGACGTTGTCATAAGTAGTCCTGCTGCTATAATCAACTTTTTCATATTCGGTTCTTTTTAACTGGTTTTGAAAACAAAGTTAATGAAGTTATTGAAAAAACTGTAAGTTCTTAACTTTTATTCGCTTACAAGTCGCCACGCTGTCGGCAGACAGGTGATAATATCGCTTGCGATCATTCCGATCATTCCTTGCTTCTTTTGAGCGACATCGCCCGCCAATCCGTGAATGTAAGTGCCGATTTTAGCGGCTTCTTCGGTTGGATAACCTTGGGCAAGCAGTGCCAGGATTACTCCGGTCAGTACGTCACCGCTACCCCCGGTTGCCATTCCCGGATTTCCGGTTGGGTTGAAGAAACATTTACCTTCGGGGGTGATGATGGTGGAGTAGGCTCCTTTTAAAATTATATGGACATGGGCGGCACGGGCCAGTTCGCAAGCCTTCATCAGACGTTCGTAAGAGTCCTGGCATTTACCGGTCAGACGTTCCAGCTCTTTTGGATGCGGGGTGAGGATGGAGCCCTTCGGCAAGTGGGTAAGGGCATGACGGTGGTTGGCGAGGATATTAAGAGCGTCGGCATCCACTACAACAGGAGTTTGGCAGTGCTCCAGTTGCTCCAGTAGGGCGGCTTCCGTTTCCTCGTTTCGTCCCAGTCCCGGGCCGATACCGACTGCTTGATAATCGTCCGTGTCGGTAGGTATGGCAAAACAGGTTTCGTTGGCGTCAGTTTCTACGATTGCTTCGGGTATGGAGGTCTGCAAGATGTCGTTGTTGCACATTGGAGCATGAACAGTCAGCAGCCCTACTCCCGAACGGAGGCAGGCGCGGGCAGCGAGCACAGAGGCCCCTGCCATTCCTTTTGAACCGGCAATCAGCAGTGCATGACCGAAGTTTCCCTTGTGGGCAAACTGTTTGCGTGGCTTGATGAGTGAACGGATTTCCTCTATTTCCAACATTTCGTAGTTCGTTTCCATCTCTTCAATACCGTCTTCGCTCAATTGGATGTCCAACAATTCCCATTCTCCGACAAATTCAGTGTTTTCTGCGAAAAGAAAGGCGAGCTTCGGCAGTTGCAGACTGAAAGTTACGTCGGCACGGATAATATTAGCTTTTACGTTGAATGTATTTTCTTCTCCCATCAGTCCGGAAGGAATGTCGATGGCTACTACCATGGCAGGGGAAGAATTGATGTATTTCACTACGGCAGCGAATCCGCCGCTCAACGGTTTGTTCAGGCCTGAACCGAATAATCCGTCAATTACCAGATGGTCGGGCGTTAGGGCGGGAGGTACGAATTGGGTACTGATTTCGTGGAATTTTACTTCTTCCATCATTTCTACCAGTTCTTTATTGGTCTGGCAGTCGGGCGAAAGTTCTCCTTTCGTGTTGAAGAGAAATACCTCGATCTTATATCCTTTTTCAGCCATCATGCGGGCTACGGCAAGAGCGTCTCCGCCATTATTCCCCGGCCCGGCAAAGATGGTGACCGGTGTTTCCGTATTCCATCTGTCTGTGATGGCTTTTGTTAATGCGGTTGCTGCACGTTCCATCAGGTCGATTGATGCAATAGGTTCGTTCTCAATGGTATAAGCGTCCAATTTCTTGATACTGCTGCTTGGAAATATTTTCATTGCGATGTTCTTTTAGTTTTCGGATTACAAATGTACATGATTCTTCTGACTTTTCCCGTTTGTTGTGGGAAGAAAACCATAATTGCAACTTTTAATTCATCATTAGTTCTATCTTTTGGTCAAAGAAATATCTGCTTTTGAACTATTAAGTGTTAGAATAACTCCGCCAAAAAATAATTCAATGCTGCACCATTATGAACTTACTTTTATTTCTCCCTGAAAAAGATTTCTTCATTTCATTTCTCATATTCTCATTGTTTTTCGATAAACGAAAGATAATCAAATAGATATCTTATGAGAAACACTTTTTCAAAACGGTATTTCTCATAAGTTCTCCCATATTTTGGCTCAAAAGCCACCTTGTTCTCATAGTATTTCAGGGTATTTCTCATAGTCAAAAGCCATTCTTTCTTCCTTTTTTCTTTCAGCCTGCCTTATTTTTATCAGGAAATGAAGCTACTATTTAGATAAAATAGTGGCTTTTTGCTTGAAGATACTCGTTGGTCTCGATTGTCCCATATATTGTGGGAAAGTATTCCCGTATATTGAAGGAAAACTTTCCCACAAAATAAGGGAATACTTTCCCAAGCCTTAGGGAATCTTTTCCCACAATATGTGGGACTAAGACACTGTGTATGGAAGCAAGCAAAAGGAATGCATAGTTCTATTTATTCAATGTCAGCTTCCGGCACACTACACTATGAGAAATGAAGCAAAATCCGGGTTATTTTGCGAAGAAACTATGAGAAATGCCTGTTTTAAAATCATTTCTCATAGTCTATCTTATTAGTTTACTGCCACTTGTGTCTTATTTATGAGAATATGAGAAATGAAAATGAAAAATCTTTTTCTGTAGAGGGGCGGATGGAAATCGTGTTTAGTTTATCTCCATACCTTCTTGAACAAACTTTTGATACGCCCCTTCCCCTGATTAAGCCTTTGATTATTTGCCGTTTCCGATAAAAATGTTATCTTTGGAGATAGGTAATGTGCATCAGCATCACATTAATTTCCTGTGCTCACAATGAATTAGAATCTAAATAACGGATTGTTTAATCTTCTAAAGTTTGCATGATGGAAAAGACAAAAATTGGCTCGAATGCCGGGAAAGTATGGCGTATCTTAAATGAAAAAGGTGAACTTTCAATGTTCGATTTGTGCCGTGAATTAAGTTTGACGTTTGAAGACGTAGCTCTCGCTATTGGTTGGCTGGCCCGAGAAGACAAAATCTTTTTGAGGAAAAGAGAAGGAATGCTTTTTGCCAGTATCGAAAATGTCGAATTTACTTTTGGTTAAGGTGGTAGCTAACCTCCATTTAAGATAGATTTCCACTTTATTATTTACACTGCTAAAAAAGTAATGAAGTGGATGAGTAGGATTTTTTATGCTCGTTTTTACTATTCCCCCTATTATTCTGTTTGATAAGAGAAGCATCTAATCTACTTTTTCTGTACCTTTGCACCCCATAAACTACTAAACACATAAATTCATGAGTGCATTGAAAGGGCATCCGAAAGGCCTTTATTTGATTTTCGCGACAAGCACGGCAGAACGTTTCAGTTACTACGGTATGCGTGCGATCTTTATTCTTTTCCTGACGCAGGCATTATTGTTTGATAAAGAAGCGGCAGCATCCATCTACGGAAGTTATACCGGATTAGTTTATTTAACCCCGTTGATTGGCGGATACATTGCCGATAAATATTGGGGAATCCGTCGCTCCGTGTTTTGGGGAGCGGTGATGATGGCAGTCGGACAATTCCTGATGTTTATGAGTGCCTCCACTTTAGATAATACGAACCTTGCCCACTGGATGATGTATGGTGGACTCGGCTTCCTGATTCTGGGCAATGGTTGCTTCAAACCCACTGTCTCTTCTCTGGTAGGTCAGCTCTACGAACCCGGAGACAGGCGGCTGGATGCTGCATACACCATTTTTTATATGGGAGTGAATGTAGGCTCTTTTGCTGCCCCTTTGATTTGTGGTTATCTGGGTGATACCGGTGATCCGCACGACTTTAAATGGGGATTTCTTGCAGCCGGAATCATGACACTGTTCACCGTTGTTCTTTTCGAGACTCAAAAGAATAAATATCTTTTTTCTCCTTCCGGAGAACCGATTGGCATTATCCCCGATGCTAAACGTGAAAAGAAAGAAGACAAGGCCGATCATATCTCACACCCGAAGATGGACAAACGTACCAAAGTACGTAATACCCTTGTAATCACAATTCTTACCATTGCTTTAATAGCCTTCTTTAACTATGCATTTGAAGGTGACTGGGTGAGCATCGGCATTTTTACCGCCTGCATTGTTTTCCCTGTTCTGATCCTGTTAGACGGTTCATTGACCAAAATAGAACGCAGCCGTATTTTCGTTATCTATATAGTAGCTTTCTTTGTCATCTTCTTCTGGGCAGCCTACGAACAGGCGGGAGCTTCTTTAACTCTCTTTGCGTCCGAACAGACGAATCGTGACATATTCGGTTGGGAAATGCCGGCTTCGTGGTTTCAATCTTTCAATCCCCTGTTTGTAGTTATCCTGGCATATATCATGCCGGGTGTGTGGGGCTTCCTGAACAAGAGAAAGATGGAACCCGCTTCTCCTAGCAAACAAGCGATTGGTCTGTTACTCCTGTCTTTAGGTTATCTTTTCATCTGTTTCGGAGTGAAAGATGCTGTTCCCGGAGTGAAAGTGAGCATGATTTGGCTGACAGGACTTTACTTTATTCATACCATGGGTGAAATAGCCTTGTCGCCTATCGGACTTTCAATGGTAAATAAATTGAGTCCGCTGCGTTTCGCCTCCCTGATGATGGGAATCTGGTATCTGTCTACTGCCACCGCCAATAAATTTGCGGGAATGTTGAGCGGACTCTATCCGGAAGCCGGGAAAGTGAAATCAATCTTTGGTTATCAGATTGCTACCATGTATGATTTCTTTATGGTATTCGTCGTGATGTCCGGTGTTGCTTCGTTGATTCTGTTCCTTCTCTCGAAGAAATTACAGAAGATGATGCACGGGGTAGAATAAAAAATCGTATTTTTGCAAGGTTATTTTTAAATTACTGGTTATGGATACCATTCAGATAAAAGACAAATTGTTTACCGTTTCTATTAAGGAACAAGATATTCAGAAGGAAGTGATTCGTGTAGCGAACGAAATTAACCGCGATTTGGCAGGTAAGAATCCGCTTTTCCTTAGTGTGTTGAACGGTTCGTTCATGTTTACCGCTGATTTACTGAAGCACATCACTATCCCTTGTGAAATTTCATTTGTGAAGTTGGCGTCTTATCAGGGTATCACTTCCACCGGAGTGATTAAAGAGGTAATCGGCCTGAATGAAGACATTGCCGGACGTACCATTGTGATCGTAGAAGATATCGTAGATACGGGACTGACGATGCAGCGACTGCTCGAAACATTAGGTACACGCAATCCCGAAGCCATTCATATCGCTTCTCTGTTAGTGAAACCAGAAAAGCTCAAGGTAAACCTCAACATTGAATATGTAGCGATGGAAATCCCGAACGACTTTATCGTAGGTTACGGACTGGATTATGATGGTTTCGGACGTAATTATCCCGATATTTATACAGTAGTAGATTAATATTAAATAGGTACCAGTTTAAATGGTAAATAGTAAATCGTTAAATTGTAAATAACAAAATGTTGAACATCGTAATTTTCGGTGCTCCGGGTTCAGGAAAAGGAACACAGAGCGAACGTATCGTAGAAAAGTATGGAATCAATCACATCTCAACAGGAGATGTATTGCGTGCTGAAATTAAGAATGGCACAGAACTGGGTAAAACAGCTAAAGGTTACATCGACCAAGGTCAATTGATTCCTGATGAATTAATGATTGATATTCTGGCAAGCGTATTCGACAGCTTCAAAGATAGCAAAGGTGTAATTTTCGACGGTTTCCCAAGAACAATTGCACAGGCAGAAGCATTGAAGAAAATGTTGGCAGAAAGAGGACAGGACGTTTCTATAATGGTTGACCTGGATGTTCCGGAAGAAGAACTGATGGTACGTCTGATTAAACGTGGCAAGGATTCCGGTCGTGCTGATGATAACGAAGAGACAATCAAAAAACGTCTGCACGTATATCATTCACAGACTGCTCCACTGATCGACTGGTACAAGAACGAAAAGAAATACCAACACATCAACGGCTTGGGTACTATGGAAGGTATCTTCGCTGATATCTGCGAAGCAGTAGATAAATTGTAATAATACAATATTATAAATAAATAAGTCAGTAGCCGGAGTGTTCTAATTAACTGCTCTAACTACTGACTACTTTAATTACTTGAAAAAATATGGCTGAATCGAATTTTGTTGATTACGTAAAGATATACTGTCGCTCGGGTAAGGGCGGAAGAGGCTCTACGCACATGAGGCGCGAGAAATATTGTCCTAACGGAGGTCCCGATGGGGGCGATGGTGGAAGAGGAGGTCATATCATCTTGCGCGGTAACCGTAATTACTGGACATTGCTGCACTTGAAGTATGACCGTCATGCAATGGCCGGTCATGGTGAATCGGGGAGCAAAGGACGTAGCTTCGGAAAAGACGGTGCGGATAAAATAATAGAAGTACCCTGCGGAACGGTAGTTTATAATGCCGAGACAGGGGAGTATCTTTGTGACGTAACAGAAGACGGACAGGAAGTGGTCTTGCTCAAAGGCGGTCGCGGCGGTCAGGGTAACTGGCATTTTAAGACGGCCACCCGTCAGGCACCGCGTTTTGCGCAGCCGGGAGAGCCGATGCAGGAAATGACCGTTATCATGGAGCTGAAACTGCTTGCCGATGTTGGTCTGGTGGGTTTCCCGAATGCGGGAAAGTCAACTTTGCTTTCTTCCATTTCGGCTGCCAAACCGAAAATTGCCGATTACCCGTTTACTACGCTCGAACCCAACTTGGGTATCGTTTCCTATCACGGTGGAAAATCCTTTGTGATGGCGGACATACCGGGTATTATCGAAGGAGCCAGTCAGGGGAAAGGTTTGGGACTGCGTTTCTTGCGTCATATCGAGCGTAATTCATTACTGCTGTTCATGGTTCCGGCAGACAGCGACGACATTCGTAAAGAATACGAAGTCTTGCTGAACGAACTGCGTACCTTCAATCCTGAAATGTTGGACAAGCAACGCGTGTTGGCTGTCACCAAGAGCGATATGCTCGATCAGGAGTTGATGGACGAGATTGAACCTACATTGCCGGAAGGCATTCCACATGTATTCATATCTTCTGTTTCCGGTTTGGGCATCTCGGTGCTGAAAGACATCCTTTGGGAAGAACTGAACAAGGAAAGCAATAAGATAGAGGACATCGTTCACCGTCCGAAAGACGTGACCCGTCTGCAACAGGAACTCAAAGACATGGGCGAAGATGAAGACATCGTTTATGAATATGAGGAAGATGTCGACGACGACGATGATATCGATTATGAATACGAAGAAGAAGATTGGGAAGAAAAATGATTTCACTTACAAAACATAACGAGTTGAAGGGATATAAGTCACTGGATGCATATCCCGAAGTAGCTCATTTCGTAACTACGCGTCACGAAGGTATAAGCACCGGAGCTTACGGCTCTTTCAACTGTTCGCCTTATACCAACGACTCATGCATGAACGTCAATCGTAATCAGAGCTGGTTGTTTCAGTGCATGAATCATCAGATAAAGGAATTATTTATTCCAGAACAGAATCATGGCTGTGCCAGTCTGATTATCAATGAATCATTTTTTAAAGAATCATTGGAAATGAGACGGCTACTTCTGCGAGGAATGGATGCCTTGATAACTAATGTGCCGGGATATTGCGTTTGTGTCACGACGGCGGATTGTGTTCCTGTATTGCTGTACGACAAAAAACAACACGTTGTGGCTGCCGTTCATGCCGGATGGAAAGGAACAGTGAAGCATATTGTCAGTAATGTGATGGATCACTTGAACAAGATGTTCGGGACGCAAGGCGAAGATGTGATAGCTTGCATCGGGCCGAGCATTTCGCTCGAATCATTTGAAGTAGGTGATGAGGTGTATGATGCTTTTGAAGAAAGCGGTTTCGATATGTCTCTTATTTCTATGAAGAAGAAGGAGACGGGCAAATATCATATTGATTTGTGGGAAGCCAACCGGATTGAATTACTGAATCTCGGAGTGCCTGCAGAACAGATAGAAGTGGCCGGAATCTGTACCTATATTCATCATGATGAATTCTTCTCTGCACGTAGACTGGGAATAGATTCCGGTCGTACATTGTCGGGAATAATGATTAGAAAGTAATAATTGGTGTCCGTAATCGCAGGACGCTGATGATTGGTTTATGATAAGTTATGTTTGAAATAAAAGTATCTAAAGAAATAAAAGACGCATGCCCGGTTTTTGCCGGAGCCGCCGTGTATGCTGCGGTGAAGAATACTGCTTACAGCGAAGGGCTTTGGCAGGAAATCAATGCTTTTACCGGGCAACTGACTTCCACTACACAGATGGAAGACATCAAACATCAACCCGTTATTTTTGCTACTCGTGAGGCTTATAAGCGTTGTGGCAAAGACCCCGGACGTTATCGCCCGTCAGCCGAAGCTCTACGTCGCCGCCTAATGCGTGGAATCCCTTTATATCAGATTGATACGTTGGTAGACCTTATCAACTTAGTGTCTCTTCGTACGGGACATTCTATCGGTGGTTTTGACGCGGACAAAATACAAGGTACGCACCTTGAACTCGGTATCGGCAAAGCTGGAGAACCGTTTGAAGGTATCGGACGCGGGGTGTTGAATATCGAAGGATTACCTGTTTATCGTGATTCTTTCGGCGGAATCGGAACCCCGACAAGCGATCATGAACGTACGAAAATGGATCTCGGAACCACTCATATCTTGGCCATAGTCAACGGTTATAACGGAAAAGAAGGTTTGCAAGAAGCTGCTGAAATGATACAGACCTTATTAAGAAACTATACAGAATCGGATGGAGGCGAAATCGTATTCTTCGAATAATTAGAATGAGTGCTCTAAGAAAAAAGACATGAAAAACATACTTATCTTACTGACAGTTTTATTATTGCCACTGACTGCCGACGGGCAGGATAAACCTTCCTTCTCTGCCCGGGAAGTGGCTGATGTACGGGTAGCTACTCCCGGATTATTTGCTAAAGGCAATCATATCTATCTACATTTGGATTCTCTGAAAGACCACGAATATGCTTTTCCATTACCCGGAGGAAAAGTAATCTCTGCCTATGGAACTCGCGGTCGCGGAGGACATTCGGGAACAGACATTAAAACTTGTGCAAAAGATACGATTCGTGCTGCTTTTGATGGAGTGGTGCGTATGTCGAAACCATATTATGCCTACGGAAATATCGTTGTTATCCGCCACGCTAACGGATTGGAAACGCTTTATAGCCACAATTTCAAGAATCTGGTTAAAACAGGTGATGTCGTAAAAGCCGGACAAGCTATCGGGCTGACAGGACGTACCGGTCGTGCCACTACCGAACATGTACACTTCGAAACCCGTATTAACGGGCAACATTTTAATCCGAATCTCATTTTTGACTTAAAAGAGAGGACATTGCGGAAAGAATGTATCAAGTGTACCAAGAACGGGAGTAAAATCATTGTGGAGACGCATACTCCTGATAGCCGGATTGCGCAGAGTCAGAAGTAAATTATCGCACAAACCGTATACAGACCGGCTTGTCTACCTTAATATCCTGCTGTACGTTTGTTAACAATCCGGTGTCTATGTCTCTTTCATACACCTGTATAACATTGTTGTCTCTGCAAGCGACTAACAGATATTTGCCATTAGGCGTAATGATGAAATTACGTGGATGAATCCCTGTCAGTTGATAGCCTGCTTTCGACAACATTCCGTTATCCGGGTGAATACTGAATAGGACGATACCATCTGCTTTCAAACGATTACTGGCATACAGGAATTTACCATCCGGGCTGATATGAATGTCAGCGCTTCCTTGTGCGTTTACCGTATCGGCAGCGATTGTTTGAATCTCTTTTAAATTTCCGTCTTTATATTCAAAAGCGATTACTGTGCCCGATAACTCATTAATCAGATAAGCGTAATGGCCGTTTGGCGAGAAAGTCAGATGACGCGGACCTGAGCCGGCTTTCACTTTAAAGGCAGCAGGCGATCCTTCTTTCAGAAATGCTTCTTTATTCTCTGCATTTGCAGTGGGGTTAATGATAAACTTATGTATTTGGTCTGTGCCCAAGTCATCGGCAAACAAGTATTTACCATCCGGAGTGATACGGACACAATGCAGATGTGGTTTTTCTTGTCGTTCCTTGTCCACTCCCGTACCTTCGAATTTTATAATATCGGAAGCGGGTAGGAGCGAGCCATCTTTTGCGATAGGGAAAACAGAGATGCTGCCGCCACTGTAGTTGGCAGTTATCACATTATTTCCACTGGCAATGATATAGCAAGGATCTTCACCTCCCGTTTGCTGTGAGTTTAATAATTGCAAAGTACCTTTTTCTTTATTGAAGGCAAATGCATTGGCGGCAGCTTGTGTATTGTTGAATTCACTGACTGCATAGACGAATTTCCCGTCGGCAGACGGAACAAGATAAGAAGGATTTTCAATTTCTGCTTCACTTAATGGAGTGGCAGTCCCGTCTTCTTCGTTGAAGCGGTAGCTATATATCCCTTTACTGGTTCCTGATGTGTAAGTACCCACCAACATGGTTAGTTCGTTTTCTGTTGTATCGGTTGTTTCCATAGAAGTCTTTTTTTTAGAAGTGCAGCCACTGATACTGATTCCGAATATGCAAACAGCGGCAAATACATTGAATATAGATGTTCTGGATAGATATGTCTTAGTCATAAATAGTCTATTATTGATTGATTTTTCATGATGCTTTTTCACCTTAAATATAAAATAGCTCCGTAAAGATAATGCTTTGATATAATATTTGCTAACGTCTTCTCGTAAATTAGAAAACATTTCCTATCTTTGCACTCTTGGAAAGCGTTCTAAACAATCGCTATTCTGTACGAATAAAAATTTGGGGTTGACTGGATTTGACAGCGGGCAGAAATGGTAGGTAAGCATGCAGTGGGTCGGTAATTTCCACTTAAATCTCAGTTATCAAAATTTTATCTGGCGAAACTAATTACGCTCTTGCTGCTTAATCGAATCACAGTAGATTAGCTTAATCCAGGCACTAGGTGCTAGGACGAGACATCACTCGGAAGCTGTTGCTCCGAAGCATTCCGGTTCAGTGGTGCAGTTACATCGGGGATAGTCAAAGGCGGCCTCGCGTTTTTGATGAAACTTTAGAGGATAAGGCAGGAATTGATGGCTTTGGTTCTGTTCCTGCACGAAAATTTAGGCAAAGATAAGCATGTAGAAAGCTTATGATTTCCTCGTTTGGACGAGGGTTCGATTCCCTCCAGCTCCACTTTATACTAATTATTAGTATTTATAAAAAGAACACTCAATATTGCAAAAGTAATATTGAGTGTTCTTTTATGATGGGGGTATCAATGGGATTTTATTACCTCTCGTGAACCATTTATTTTTATATCCGTATCAGGCAATAATCTTTTAATACGCTCTATTCCCTCTTTAGTAATCTTTCCATATAAACTCAACGATCCGATTTTTATCTTTGATATTTCGTCCGGTATATTGATTGTGTCGATAAATTGGATATCCAACCTTTTTATTTCTTTGAGCTCTAACAGTACAGCCGGAAATTCTTTTACTCTGATATTGATGCCGCTTCCCCAGCCTGCATTTTGAGAATCAGCACTCAATTTACTTTTTAATCCCTCCTTGTTAACATCTTTTTTTCTGATCATCCAGCCGATTTGCGGTCGCAGAGCAAAAGTCTTATTATTTTGTTCTAATCCGATGAAGCCTGCCCAGAATTCTAATGGAGTTTCTTTGACAGCATTGCTATATACTTCCAGATACTTTACATCTACCTTCACTATTTCATCAGGGAGACAATTTGTGCCTTCTAGCTGTTTCAGATTATTTCTTTTCCCTTCCTTATCATAAGGGAAAAACTTCACGATCCATCCATCGATAATGTTTGGGGCTCCGTATCGTTTCTGTGAATGATATTTAAACATATTGCGCCAAAAGTCCTTATTAACCTCCCCTTTGGATGCTTTGACGAATTCTTCCAAAAGAGGTTCCAGTTCAGAAATCCACCAATCGAGTTTGTATTCTTTCAAGCCTCTGGCTTTGTGCAGTAGTTTTTCCCAGTCCTCCGGTGTTCCTTCGAGAGTTATTTCAGGTATTCCACAGACAATGCGTATGATTATAAACTCAAAGTAAGGTTTCACAGCTTCCATGATTGTTATTTCGGAAGCAACTTTCTCTAAAGAGGTAGTCGTTGAGAAATTGCAGGTGAGAAGTTCGGTCAGATGTTTGCCGGCATATTGGGATATTTGTTCAGTAAATTGCGGAAAGATTTTTTCCCATGAAAGAGTAGGGTCCTCCAGTTTTTTATCTTCTCTCACAATTAAGGATAGTTTGCCGGAGAAATCAACAAGCTCATTTCTCATAGATTCCTGATTGGCATTGATATGCCGTGCAAATCCCTGGCTGATTAATAGCCAAATCATATCCGGGGACAATACAAATGGCCTGTGATCCGCATAAGCCTGATACATACCGTTGAAAAAAGAATTAGGGCCAAAAGAAACGAGACTGTCGGGAGATTCGCTCTTTGCAATGATATGATAAGGAACCTCGATATTCTTTTTCTTTATCTCATAAGGCTCTATGCTCATATCCGATAATATAAGCCTCTCATAAATCTCATTCGGGGAGCATAGATTAAGTGATTTTTTAGGTTTTGAAAGCTTTTCAACCTTAAAAGTGATGCCATTTTGAGCGAATGTGGAAACACTGCAAAATATGAATAAGTAAAATAATGTGTTTTTCATAATCTTAAAGAGTTGTATGGTGGCACAAACTTATCAACTACCTCTATATTTTGAATAGACGATATGCAAATATAATATTATAAGAACTATCTTTGACAAGATATTGAATGTTTTTTGATTTATATCTATAAAAATCATAAGCATATTATTTCTTGAACCGATAAGCAGGATTTATTCGGGAATTTGTAGTAAGTTTGCTCTGCTAATCCTGAACAATGACGCAGAGAAAGATTATACATATCGACATGGACGCCTTCTATGCCTCTGTAGAACAGCGTGATAATCCGGAACTTCGTGGCAAGCCTTTGGCGGTAGGTCATGCAGAAGAGCGGGGAGTGGTGGCTGCTGCCAGCTATGAGGCCCGACGTTACGGTGTTCGTTCCGCCATGGCTTCGCAAAAGGCGAAACGTCTTTGTCCCCAACTCATTTTTGTACCTGGCAGGATGGATGTTTATAAATCCGTTTCCCGTCAGATACATGAGATTTTCCACGAATATACGGATATCATCGAACCTCTGTCTCTGGATGAGGCTTTCCTGGATGTCACTGAAAATAAGAAAGATATTTCTCTGGCTGTGGACATAGCAAAGGAAATAAAGCAGAAGATACGGGAACAACTCAACCTTGTTGCGTCTGCCGGAGTTTCTTATAATAAGTTTTTGGCTAAAATAGCTTCGGACTATCGCAAACCGGATGGCTTATGTACCATTCATCCGGAACAAGCTCTTGATTTTATAGCCCGTCTTCCTATCGAATCTTTTTGGGGAGTGGGTCCGGTGACTGCAAAGAAGATGCATCTACTTGGCATCCACAATGGACTTCAACTACGGAAATGCTCTCTTGAAATGCTGACAGCCCATTTCGGGAAAGCCGGCGCACTGTATTATGAGTGCTCACGAGGAATTGACGAACGCCCTGTCGAAGCAATTCGTATCCGTAAATCCATCGGTTGCGAACGTACATTGGAACGTGATATTTCAGCCCGTTCATCGGTTATTATTGAACTATACCATGTGGCGGTAGAGCTGATTGAACGTCTTCAGCGAAAAGACTTCAAAGGAAACACGCTTACCCTGAAAATCAAGTTTCATGATTTTAGCCAGATAACCCGGAGCCTTACTCAATCGCAGGAACTCACCACTTTAGACCGGGTACTCCCACTTGCAAAAGAACTGCTTAAAAGTGTCGAATATGAGCAACATCCGATTCGGCTCATCGGCCTTTCCGTCTCCAATCCAAAGGAAGAAGCCGATGAACAACACGGTGTTTGGGAACAGTTGAGCTTTGAATTTAGCGATTGGGATTGAAGGCGAAGGGGAAGAAATAGAGGGATGAAGAGGAAAGAATAGGGGATGAAAAAAAAGAGAATCAAAGAATGAAAAAAGAAAGAGGATAGAATATCCAAACAGATACTTTGTCTGAAGTAAAATAGATACTCTATTTGAAATAAAATAGAGCCTTTATTTGCCCTAAACAGAGCCTCTGTTTGGAATAAATAGAACCTCTATTTTCTCCAAAGGGAGCCTCTGTTTTCTGAAACTGCATCTTTGTTTTTCCGAAATGAAAACCCGGTTTCCGTGTGACTTAATTTGTTTTTATAGTGACTTAAATTGTTTCTACAATGACTTAATTTGTTCTTACAATGACTTAATTTGTTCTTATAATGACTTAAAAGCCTAAAATATAGCAATTAAGAGTACTATTTTTGAAGTATGTACTTTTTTGTCATCAGGTTCGTATGATTTACTCACCTCATTTTTTATCAGATACGTTATCTTTGCAATACTTAAATGAATGAAAATACCATGAATCGAATGAAACATTTATTTTGTGTTCTTTTACTAGCAGCTTTAGGAAGTTTTTCTTTCAAGGCAAACGCTTACACCGAACGCAATATGCTGCAAAAAGCGGCAGACGAAACTACGTTAAAAAACGTGTTGGTAATGAAACAAGCATGGGTGCCTTATCCAGCTTATACAGATCGTGCCGCCTGGGATTCTTTGATGGGCCCCAATAAGCAACGCCTCATCGAAGCCGGTGAAAAACTCCTCGACTATAAATGGCAACTGATACCTGCCACTGCTTATCTGGAATACGAACGTAGTGGTAACCGTAAAATAATGGAAGTTCCTTATGACGCCAACCGCCAAGCACTTAACGCCTTGATGCTCGCCGAACTGGCCGAAGGGAAAGGACGTTTTATCGACCAACTACTGAACGGAGCATATATGAGCTGTGAAATGAATTCATGGGTTTTATCCGCACACTTGCCGCGTCAGAGTAGCAAACGTTCACTTCCCGACTTCCGCGAACAGATTATCGACCTCGGCTCAGGCGGATATGGAGCTTTAATGGCCTGGGTACACTATTTCTTTCGTAAGCCATTCGACAAAATCAATCCCGTAGTATCCTTGCAAATGCGTAAAGCAATCAAAGAACGTATTCTTGATCCGTACATGAACGACGATGAAATGTGGTGGATGGCTTTTAACTGGAAACCGGGAGAAATCATCAACAACTGGAATCCCTGGTGTAACTCTAATGCCCTGCAATGTTTCTTACTGATGGAGAACAATAAGGATAAGTTGGCAAAAGCTGTTTATCGTTCCATGCAGTCAGTCGATAAGTTTATCAACTTTGTGAAATCCGATGGGGCCTGTGAAGAGGGAACCTCTTACTGGGGACATGCCGCCGGAAAGCTCTATGACTATTTGCAGATACTCTCTGATGGCACAGGTGGCAAACTGTCTCTGTTCAATGAACCGATGATCCGCCGGATGGGAGAATATATGTCCCGCTCGTATGTCGGCAATGGCTGGGTGGTGAATTTTGCTGATGCATCGGCACAAGGCGGGGGCGATCCTTTGTTAATCTATCGGTACGGTAAAGCTGTAAACAGCGATGAAATGATGCATTTTGCCGCTTACCTGCTGAATGGAAGAAAACCGTATGCTACCATGGGCAACGATGCTTTCCGTTCGCTTCAATCTCTACTCTGCTGTAATGAGCTGGCTAAAGCAACTCCGAAACATGATATGCCGGATGTAACCTGGTATCCCGAAACGGAATTCTGCTATATGAAGAACAAGAACGGTATGTTCATTGCCGCTAAAGGCGGATTTAATAACGAAAGCCATAACCACAATGATGTAGGAACCTTTTCTTTATACGTAAATACAATTCCTGTGATTATTGATGCCGGTGTAGGTACATATACCAAACAGACGTTCGGTAAAGACCGCTATACCATTTGGACCATGCAGAGCAACTATCATAACTTGCCGATGATTAACGGAGTACCGCAGAAATTCGGGCAGGAGTATAAAGCTACAAACACTGCTTGTAATGAGAAGAAGCGGATGTTCTCTACGGATATAGCTACTGCTTATCCGGCAGAAGCGAAAGTGAAAAGCTGGGTTCGCTCTTATGTTCTTGATGATAAAAAACTCATTATTGGTGATATTTATACGTTGGATGAGGCTATTGCTCCTAATCAAATGAACTTTTTAACTTGGGGCAATGTGACTTTCCCGTCAGCCGGAAAAATCCGTATTGAAGTAAAGGGACAAAAGGTAGAAATGCACTATCCGTCGCAGTTTAAAGCCGAACTGGAAACAATCAAACTGGATGATCCGCGCCTGTCTAACGTATGGGGTAAGGAGATTTACCGTATCACACTAAAGACTGAAGAAAAGAAAGTGACTGGTAAATATGGATTTGTTATTCAACAAGTGAAGTAGGATGAAATAGATTTTTAAAGCTAGAAAAAATAAAGTATAAACAATTAAATCACAGTAAGATGAAAAAAGTGTTATTTGCCGGCCTTTTGGTCCTTGCAGGAGTAAGCGTAAGTGCGCAGAACCTGATAAAAAACGAAAAATTCGCCACTGAAGTGAAGACTAAAGTGACTAATGCCAACAAAGCTACCGCAGGAGAGTGGTTTATCATGAATAATGAAGCCGACGGAGTAACTACTATTGCCTGGGAAGAAACAGGAGATGCCAAATATCCGAACGCAATGAAATTGGATAACTCCGGTGCTGAAAAGAATCTCTCTTGGTATAAGGCTTTCTTGGGACAACGTATTACCGATGGTTTGGACAAAGGTATCTATGTTCTTACTTTCTATGCAAAAGCTAAAGAAGCCGGAACTCCGGTTAGTGTATACATCAAGCAGACCAATGAAGAAAAGAACGATAATGGCAAGTACAATACTACTTTCTTCATGCGTAGAGACTATGATGCAGACGCTCAACCGAATGCTTCGGGCGCACAGTATAATTTTAAAATTAAAGATGCTGGTAAATGGACTAAAGTAGTAGTTTATTATGATATGGGACAGGTGGTTAATGCCATTAGCAGCAAGAAAGCAAATGCTAACTTGGAAGTATCTGATACAGACGATGATGCTGCTATTCTGAAAGATTGTTATGTGGCTATTCTTTCTCAGAACAAAGGCGGTGTTGTAGAAATCAGCGACGTGACATTGAAAAAGAAATAAAGAGTAAAGGATTTAATATAGTAGGTTAACAAAAAATAGGGCAGTGAAGTAGTGATACTTTGTTGCCCTATTTCTTTTGTTATATGGATAAAAGGATGTATGAACAGTCAATCCCCTGTCGGGATTGATTGTTTTATGCGATTTACTGAATACCGAGTTTCTTTTTCAGTTCCTTTGGCAGAGAATCTTTGTGTACCATCACACAGATTGTTTTAGCACGTACATAGCTTTCAGACATATTCAGATAGCCTCCGGATTTGTTGCTTTCCGCTCCCCAGGAATTCTTGGTGATATAATATTTAGTACCATTCTGGTCTTTCACAATACCGGTGATGTGCATCAGGTGGTCGTCAGTTGTCACAAACTTCTCGTAGCCATCCTGACGGATTTCCGGTGTTACATTGATTTCCGGATAAGGATGTTCAAACTTGAACACTTCCTCCATACGTTCGTATTTAGGCATTTTTTCGAAACGCGCACGGTCGGTAGTCGAGTAATCTTTCACGTCCTCCACTTGCGGGTTGATGGCGATTCCGTTTTTGAAAGAGAAACCCTGTTCGCTTACGTCACCGTCCCAACATACGGTATATCCTTTGTTCAGTGCATAGTCGATAGCCCCGATCAGTTCGTCCAACGGAAGATTATACATCGGCTGGTTTTCCCAGTTGTCGGGAACTTCAGGTGAGAATGTCTCATAATAAGGCTTGTGAGTGAAACTGGTCAGCTCAACATAATCATCCATATTCAATCCCAGACTTTCTGTGAAAGATTGAGGAGTATATTCTTTTCCTTTATAAGTGAACTTTTCGGGAAGCTTACCCAGATAAATATCGAACAGATTATTAATAAGCGCATCAAATTGCGGAGTACGCTTTTTAGAAGCGATATTTGCGTCTACCAATGCTTTGAGGTAGCGTGACAATGCTCCGTGATTGTGGTCTTTGTTATCGCCCGGCAATCCGGTGTACACTTCTTCCGGAACGATTCCCGCTTTCTTATAAGCGTTTTTGAAAGTGTGCGCCAAACTTCCTTCACTGATACTTCCTTTACCACGACGGAGATAATTGTCTTCCAGCTGATTCATGTACTTTTGGCGAACGATAAACATTTCTGAGAGATCATATTCTCCTTTTCCCATTCGGAGCAGTTCCGACTCCATGAAAGAAGCAGTGGCAAAGCACCAGCAAGTTCCTGTGGAACCCTGATCTTTGACAGGTGTTGCTTTGTGAGATACAACGGTTGTGAACTCATAACCGGGTGTTTGTGCAAAAGAGGTTACGGTCAATAAGAGGAGCGCAACCGACATAAATAGTTTCTTCATAATGTGCTTTATTATCTTTACATTTTGCAAATGTATAAAAAAAGCGAGGATACTCGAAAGTTCCTCGCTCTATTTTATTATAATTAGTGTGTTTATTTACATGGCAACCTGCTGTGACAGCAGTTTTTGGAGTTTACCGTTCAATGTTTGGCACATAGCACCATTTCCCATTGCTTGATAGCGTTTAATACGGTACTGTAACATCATAATTTTTTCATTTGCATTCTTTTTCATAATTTGTTTCCTCTTTTTTTGCCCTCCACGTTTTGAAGAGCGGTTTTACATCTTGTTTTCTCTAATAACACTGCAAAGATACGAATTGTTTTTGAATTATATGCTGTAGAACATAAAAATCTTCTTTTTCTTTTGAATTTTCTTTTTATAAGGGTCCGAACACGGTCTATATTACAAACCTGTTACAAAACTCCCGTAATTTCCCGTCAATGACAATATTATTCTTATCTATCACATTTTTATGTACTTATCTAGGCATTCAGAAAATATTCTTGTATTTTTGTCAGTCAGCAGCCTTATTAATAGAATAAACCAAACACTTATATGAAAACATTCACCCATCTTTTATGCGTCCTGATTTTGTCGATTGTGTTGTTTGCTTGTAACAATACTCATTTCCTCAAAGAAGAATCTTACCGGAATCAAGTAGCTCATGACTTTGAGCGGAAGAAACAGGCGCTTCCTCATGGAGACTTATTTGCGATCTTTGGTGATTCCGCTCTGTCAGTGTACGAGCGCGAAGCATTGATGTTTCTCTACGCTTATATGCCGATAGGGGATGTGACGGACTATCCGGGAGATTATTACTTGGAGAATGTCCGGCTGTCGAAGCAGACACGTGACGAGATGTCTTGGGGAAAAGCGATTCCCGATGAAGTGTTCCGCCATTTTGTTCTGCCGATCCGGGTGAATAACGAGAATCTGGACGATTCTCGCCGTGTCTTTTATGGCGAACTAAAAGACCGGGTGAAAGAATTGCCGATGAAAGACGCGATATTGGAGGTGAATCACTGGTGTCACGAGAAAGTAGTCTATCGTCCGAGTGACGCGCGTACCAGCTCACCATTGGCATCAGTCAAAACAGCGTATGGACGTTGTGGCGAAGAGTCTACATTTACGGTGGCTGCGCTCCGGGCAGTCGGTATTCCGGCACGGCAAGTGTATACACCCCGTTGGGCGCATACGGATGATAACCATGCTTGGGTGGAAGCATGGGCGGATGGACATTGGTACTTCTTCGGAGCTTGTGAGCCGGAACCGGTTTTGAACCTGGGATGGTTCAATGCCCCTGCCAGTCGGGGAATGTTGATGCATACCAAGGTTTTCGGACGTTACAACGGTCCGGAAGAGATCATGCTTGAAACACCCAATTACACAGAAATCAATGTGATTGATAATTATGCCCCTACTGCCAAAGCTATCGTAACGGTGACGGATGCCGAAGGTAAACCGGTGGCAGATGCCAAAGTCGAATTTAAGATATACAATTATGCGGAGTTCTATACAGTAGCCACGAAATATACAGATGCAGAGGGGAAAGCCAGCCTGACTGCCGGCAAAGGAGATATGTTGGTTTGGGCATCCCGCGACGGACAATTTGGTTATGCCAAAATCTCATTTGGAAAAGATGATGCACTGCAACTCTCTTTAAATAGGAAAGAAGGTGAAGCCTATTCCTTGCCTATGGATTTTGTACCTCCGGTGGAAGGAGCGAATATTCCCGAGGTCACTCCCGAACAACGGGCGGAGAATGATCGGCGGATGGCGCAGGAAGATTCAATCCGCAATGCGTACGTGGCAACAATGATGACGGAAAAACAGGCCAAAGATTGGATAGATAAACTATATGGAAATGCTTTACAACCGGAAAAGAAAGAAGAACTGGTAAACTTCCTGGTTGCTTCGCGAGGAAATCACCAAACCTTGAAAGACTTCCTTTCGTCTATCAGAAAAGAGAAAGATGCTGTTTCGTGGGAAGAAATACGAGCCATGTGGATATTAGAGAGCCTTTCGGCTAAAGATCTCCGAGATGTAACTCTGGATATATTGAATGACCATTTGCTGACTAATATCTCGGATTGGGAGAAGATAGAGACTGATTTATTTAAAAGGATGTACCTCAATCCTCCTCGTATAGCCAATGAAATGTTGACTCCTTATAAAAAGGAACTTTGTGAAGCCATTGAGAAAACAGTGTACCAGTCTGTGCCTGATAGCATGAAACATGATCCTAAAGTATTAATAGAATGGTGCAGAAAAGAGATTAAAATCAATAATGAACTGAATTCCCAACAGATTCCTATCTCTCCGATGGGAGTCTGGAAAGCACGGGTGGCTGATGAAAAGTCGCGTGATATTTTCTTTGTGGCAGCTTACCGGAGCATGGGGTGGGCATCCGCCGCCTGGATTGATGAAGTGACAGGAAAAGTGCAGATTCTAAATAAAGAATTAGTTAAGGAAGATGTCAACTTTGATACGGCAGAATCTACCCAATCCCGAAAGGGAGTATTGCAAGCGACTTACACGCCTATCCGTTCAGTGGAAGATCCTAAATATTATTCGCATTTCACTCTTTCCAAATTTAAAAACGGCACATTCCAGCTGCTTAATTATGACGAAGGGGAGACGGATATGGGCGATGGAACTACCTGGTATAATCTGTTAAGATACGGAAGAGAGTTTGACGAAGGTTATTATATGATGGTGACCGGAACCCGTCTGGCAAGTGGAGCGGTGCTTTCCAACAGTACGTTCTTTACTGTAGAACCCGGTAAGACAACCACCGTTGACCTTGTGATGCGTGAAAGCAAAGACCAGGTGCAAGTGATCGGAAATTTTAATTCGGAAGCGACCTATCACCCGGTGGGCAGCACTGAACAGCAGAGTATTTTGCAAACCTGCGGGCGTGGCTATTTTGTAGTAGCTGTGCTTGGGGTAGGACAGGAACCTACCAATCATGCACTAAGAGATATAGCCGCTTTGGGCAATGACTTCGAACAATGGGGGCGTAAGATGGTCTTTCTTTTTCCTTCGGAAGAACAATACAAGAAATTTAATGCCGACGAATTCAAAGGACTTCCGTCGACCATCACTTACGGTATTGATATTGATGATAGCATCCGCAAGGAAATTGTGCGGGCTATGAACTTGAACAATTCCATTTTGCCGGTATTTATTATTGCAGATACATTTAATAGGGTAGTCTTTGTTTCTCAAGGATATACAATCGGTTTAGGTGAGCAATTGATGAAAGTTGTACATGGTTTGTAGGAAAGAGTCTGTATGAATAATCGTTAATTCTTGCCCTTAATGCTTTTTTTCGGAAAAGAATGATTACGTTTGCAGCAAATTATGACTAAGTACATTTTTTGCATATTAGCATGCGCATTTCTGGTATTGGGATTTAGTAATGTTTCCGATAAAGAATTGCAGGGATTTCAGAAAGAAGCTGAAATCTCGGCTAATGATATGCAATATACAGCAGAGTCATGTTGCCGCGTCTCTTCTGCCGGCTTCGATAAGTCAGGTAAAGATTCTCATTCGCAGTTTGTTGACGAGACATCCAATTGTAAGGTTAGTGACTGCATTTTTGACAATATCTCTTTTCCGAGAAGCATTGTTCCTTTCAAGAACCTGAAGTTCAATACCAATACTGTCATTATACAGATATTGAGCTCTCTGAATGTTCTGCTTCCGGAGAACCGTTTGGGGCATACCGGCCTTAATGTTAATTACACTAAATATTCGTGTAAGTATTACGTCTATACATTAGCGCATATTCTCATTTAGACCCAATTCTTATCTTTAGGTAGGGTGTGGTGTGCCTATTATTCTGATCCCTCTCTGCCACTTTTTCCTTTATTTTATTTATTATCTATTTTATTCATGTCAACATGGAAAACAAAGAATGTATTTCCTGTGACTTGGAACAAAAGACGGGTATTGATGTGTCTTATTGCTACCAGTGTGGTAAGTGTACGGCCGGATGTGTGTTGTCAGAGGAGATGGATTATGCTCCCAGCTATATTCTCCGGTTGTTGCAGACAAAAAATGCTCAAAATGACCGTCGTGTGTTAAGTTCCAATGCCATTTGGATTTGCTTGAGTTGCGAAAACTGTATTGCCCGGTGTCCTAAAGAGATCAACATTCCTGAAGTAATGGACTATCTGCGTGAGAGATCCCGTAAAGAAGGATGCATCAATAAAGAATCACGTCCTGTCGTAGCTTTTCACTCCGCTTTTCTCGAATCAGTGAAAAGAACGGGAAGGCTCTACGAAGTCGGATTGGTTGCAGGGTTTAAAGTCCGTACCTTACGTTTGACACAGGATTTGAATGTAGCTCCTGTTATGTTTGTCAAAGGGAAACTCAACCTTCTTCCGGAACGGGTAAAAGATGAGAATAAGATCAAAAAGATATTTGCACAAACCATTGAAAAGACTCAAAAGTAGCTATGAAAATAGGTTTCTATCCGGGATGTTCGCTAAACGGAACTTCTCGTGAATACAATGAATCAGTCAAAGCACTGGCACAGGTGATGGGACTCGAACTGATCGAGTTGAAAGACTGGAACTGTTGCGGTGCAACGGCAGCTCACTCCATGAGTAGAGAATTGTCTCTTGCCTTACCCACCCGTGTGCTGGCATTGGCGGAACAACAGGGATTTCAAGAAATCGTTGTCCCCTGTGCTTCCTGTTACAATCGTTTGAGTGTTGCTCAACACGAATTAATGAACAATGAAGTATTGAAGGATGAAATACTGACTACAGTTGGAATGCGTTACCTTGGAAATGTGAAAATATTGAATGTCCTCCAGATGATAGAGAAATACATGCTGGATACATTAAAAGAGAAAATAGTACGTCCGTTCGCTCATCAAGTGGCTTGTTACTACGGTTGCTTGTTGGTGCGTCCCCATAAAATATTAAACTTCGACCGTCTGGAAGATCCGCAAAGCATGGATAAAATCATGTCTCTGATTGGGGCGACTCCTATTGACTGGGCTTTTAAAACAGAGTGTTGCGGTGCCGGTTTATCCGTTTCCCGTACAGACCTGGTAGGACGTCTTTCCGGAAATATACTAAAAGATGCTGACGACCGGGGAGCAGAAGCTGTGGTTGTAGCTTGTCCGATGTGCCATTCCAATCTGGATATGCGTCGTCCTGCTATCAATAACTATCTGGCAAAACCTGTGACCATACCGGTTCTTTATATCACACAAGCTATCGGACTCGCTGTCGGACTGACTCCCAAAGAGTTGGGACTGGGTCGTCATTTTGTAGCTGTAAATTTGAAGGAGGCAGAAGTATGTCTAAAGTAGGAGTTTTTATCTGCCATTGTGGTGAAAATATCAGTGCAACTGTCGACTGCGAAAAAGTGGCCGAAGCGGCAAAAGAAATGGAAGGCGTTGCCTATGCCATTGATTATAAATATATGTGTTCTGATCCGGGACAGACTTTGATAAAGAATGCCATTAAAGAATACGGATTGGATGGCGTTGTAGTTGCTGCGTGTTCTCCGCGAATGCATGAACCTACCTTTCGGAGGGCCTGTGCGGAAGCCGGCTTGAATCCTTATCTGTGTGAAATAGCTAATGTTCGCGAGCATTGCTCTTGGGTACACGAGAAAGGAGAGGCAACCACCCGTAAAGCTGTTGATATTGTCAAAAGTCTGGTTGAAAAAGTAAAACGGAATCATCCTTTGGTTCCCATTCAAGTTCCTATCACCAAAAAAGCATTGGTAATCGGAGGAGGCATTGCCGGAATCCAGGCAAGTCTGGACATCGCCAATTGCGGGCATCAGGTCATTCTGGTAGAGAAAGAACCTTCTATTGGCGGACACATGTCACAACTTTCGGAAACCTTTCCTACATTAGACTGTTCGCAGTGTATTCTCACTCCGCGAATGGTGGAAGTAGCCCGGCATCCGAATATCACTCTTTATACATACGCCGAATTGGAACATGTGGAAGGTTTTATTGGAAATTTCAAAGCCAGTATTCGCCTGAAAGCAAAGAGTATCGATGAAAAACTATGTACCGGTTGCGGACTTTGCACGACTAAATGTCCCAATAAAAAGATACCGAGCGAATTTAATGCCGGTTTGGGAATGCGTACAGCTATTTATGTTCCTTTTCCTCAAGCAGTGCCCAATAAACCGGTGATCGATAAAGAACACTGTACCCATTATCGTAACGGTAAGTGCGGAGTCTGCGAAAAGCTATGTCCAACGGGTGCTATCCGCTTCGGACAGGAAGACAGCATCATCACCGAAGAAGTAGGAGCCATTGTTGTTACCACAGGATTCAATGTGTTGAACACTGACTTTTTCCCCGAATACGGATATGGAAAATACAAAGATGTCATTACCGGGCTACAGTTTGAACGCTTGGCATCGGCTTCCGGTCCTACGTTCGGTGAAATACGCCGCCCGTCTGACGGACAGATCCCTCAAAAGATTGTATTCGTAGCATGTGCCGGTTCCCGTGACCCGGCGAAAGGGATTCCTTACTGCTCTAAAATATGCTGTATGTACACGGCTAAACATGCGATGCTTTATCAGCACAAGGTACACGGTGGCGAGTCGTACGTATTCTATATGGATATTCGTGCCGGAGGAAAGAATTATGAAGAATTTGTGCGCCGTGCCATTGAAGAGGATGGAGTGAATTACGTCCGTGGTCGCGTCGCCCGTATATATGAGAAGAACGGTAAATTGATTGTTAAAGGAGTAGATACCCTGTTGGGGGCATCGCCAGTCGAGATTGAAGCCGACATGGTAGTGCTTGCCACAGCGGGAGTCGCCAACAAAGGAGCGGAAGAACTGGCACAGAAGATGCACATTTCGTATGACCCTTATCAATTCTTTGCCGAATCTCACCCCAAACTGAAACCGGTAGAAACAAATACGGCCGGAATCTTTCTGGCAGGAGCCTGTCAGGCACCGAAAGATATTCCTGAAACAGTGGGAATGGCTTCGGGAGCCGCTGTAAAAGTGGCAGGACTGTTTTCACAGGCAAATCTGGTTCGTGAACCGTTGATAGCAGTTGTCAATCGCACTACTCCTCCGCTGTTCAGTACTTGCGTAGGGTGTTTCATGTGCCAGACGGCTTGTCCTTATCAGGCCATTGAACGTGAAGAGATAAAAGACAGGAACGGAAATGTAATAAAGACAGTCGCTAAAGTAAATCCGGGACTTTGCCAGGGTTGTGGTACCTGTGTTGCTTTCTGCCGTTCCAAATCTATTGATATACAAGGATATTCCAATGAACAGGTCTATGCCGAAGTGATGGCATTGCTGAACCATTAAAAAGAGAGTAAGCTATGAACGAAAATAAGAACGAGAATAATCAGGAATTTGAACCGCGCATTGTAGCTTTTGTCTGTAATTGGTGCACGTATGCCGGGGCAGACCTCACAGGTACAAGCCGATTGAAGTATGCGACTAATGTAGAGATCGTCCGTTTTCCCTGTACAGGAAGAATTGATTTTATGCTATTACTGAAAGCTTTTGCCGGAGGTGCTGATGGCATTATCGTTTCGGGCTGTCATCCGAATGATTGTCACTATACATCCGGAAACTTCCACGCACGTCGTCGTTGGATTGTATTCCGCGGATTACTCGACTTCCTGGGAATTGATGTACGTCGTATCCGTTATTCATGGGTGTCGGCGGCAGAGGGTGCCAAGTGGGCTGATTTGGTGAATGAAACAGTTGCCGGAATTCGTGAACTGGGACCTTATCTGGAGTATCAGAAAGCTTCGGACTATTTGGAAAAGGAGGTTGTCTATGAGTAAACTGACAGAAAAAGTAATTGCTTTGTTGCAAGAAGGAGAAGTAAATCTTGTGATAGGCTATGAAGAAGGAAACCACGGAACACGTCCTCTTTTTTGCCGACAGGCAGATATTGCCGACAGACTGATACTGGACGACCGTTGCACAAATAATATCGCCGTTTACCTGACGAAACCGGAATTGACAGGAACAGGCAAAGTAGCTATAACAGCTACGCTTCCGGCATTACGGACCATTATTCAACTGGCATTCGAAAAACAGTTGAAAGAAGATAAGCTTCTGGTATTAGCTGTTGACGGACAAGGAGAAGTGATGCAGTTTAAAGGATTCGATGAAATAAATACGTATCTGGCAGACTTTCCTTTGGCTATTAGTGAGGAGAATCTTCAGCTGATTGAACGTCTGAAGAAGATGACTCGTGAAGAGCGTTGGAAATACTGGATGGGAGAGATGTCGAAATGTATCAAATGCTATGCTTGCCGGGCTGCTTGTCCGTTGTGTTATTGCAGCCGGTGTATTGTCGAGGTCAACTGTCCGCAATGGATACAACCCTGGTCTGCTCCGCTGACAAATATGGAATGGCAGATCAACCGGGTGATGCACATGGCGGGACGCTGCATCGGTTGCGGAGCTTGTAAACAAGCCTGTCCGGTGGGTATTCCTCTTCATTTGATGACACAAAGTATGATGGAAGACATCCGGGATGAGTTCGGGGTTGCCCCCGGCGCTATCAACCGTGCGGGAAATGTACTTTCTACCTTCAAGGCAGAAGATAAAGAGAACTTTATACATTAAAAGAAAGTAATGGAAAATCTACATATCAGTAAAAGCAGTCTGCAAGAATGGTTTCGCCAGATGGTGAAAAAGGAAATGCATATTTTCGCTCCGGTACAATCAGGAGATAAAGTAGACTTCAAGAGAGTGACTTCTTATGATGAGGTAGCGACGGATTATGTGCAGACTACTCAGTCGGTTAAACGCTTTGCGTTTCCGAAGACAGAAGTACTGTTCTCTTATCAGAAAGACGGAAAAGAAGCCACTTTACGGGAAACGGCCATCAACGCAATTCCCGAAACCATTCTTTGGAAGATCCGTCCTTGTGATGCGGCAGGTTTTACGCCTCTTACCGGCATTTTTAATTGGGATTATAAAGATAAACTATACAATGCACGACGCGAGAAAATGACATTAATCAGTTTCAGCTGTGCACAATGTGATGAATCATGCTTCTGTACTTCCGTTCATGGAGGGCCTGGTAATACTACCGGCAGTGATATTCAGATTACGGAGTTGCCGGATCAGAGTGCGCTTGTAGAAGTGTTGACAGCAAAAGGGAAAGCATTGGTTAAATTCTTTGTGAAAGAATATACACCTGCGGAAGAAATAGATAAGGAACAATATCTGGCATCCGTTCCCACCCGTTTCAACGTTGATGATATACGTGAAAAGTTGACGGGAGCATTCGATAGCCCTGTTTGGAAACAACAGTCCGAACGTTGCCTGGGATGCGGGGCATGCGCTTATGTTTGTCCTACCTGTGCCTGCTTTGATATTCAGGAAGACGCTAAAGGTTCGTCCGGTCATCGTGTCCGTTGTTGGGACTCTTGCGGCTTTTCGCTGTTCACCCTTCACACGTCCGGACATAATCCGCGTCCGACACAAAGTGCCCGTTGGCGTCAGCGCATCTTGCATAAGTTCTCCTATATGCCCGAGCGGATACAGGAAATCGGTTGTACCGGGTGCGGACGTTGTTCGCGTGCCTGTCCGGTAGATATGAATATACTTGAACACTTAATATCGATAGCAAGCCATGAATGAGCAGTCGAACATATACCTTCCGCACCTGATGGTGATTGAGAAGATAACCCATGAAGCTCCGGGAGTCAAGACATTCCGGTTAAAATTTAAAGACGAGAAGGAGGGGGAAGACTTTCACTTTATAGCCGGACAGTTCGGTGAATACTCGGTGTTTGGTGAAGGAGAGTCCACTTTTTGTATTGCTTCGTCACCTACTCGTAAAGGATATATCGAGTGTACATTCCGTCAGGCAGGACGGGTAACTACCGGGCTTGCCAAACTGGAAGAAGGAGCTACCGTCGGTTTTCGCGGACCTTTCGGAAATACATTCCCCTTGGACGAGTGGAAAGGAAAGAACCTGCTGTTCGTGGCAGGTGGTATAGCGCTTCCGCCGATGCGTTGTGTCATCTGGAATGCATTAGACAGGCGGGAAGACTTTAAAGATATAACGATTGTCTACGGAGCTAAGTCGGTGAACGACCTGGTATATAAAGAAGAGCTGAAAGAATGGGAAAACCGTCCGGATGTAAATCTGATTACTACGGTTGACCCCGGAGGTGAGACTCCCGACTGGACAGGAAAGGTTGGTTTTGTTCCTTCGGTGCTTGAAGCTGCTGCACCTGCCAGTATGAATACCGTAGCAATAGTCTGCGGACCTCCGGTAATGATTAAGTTCACTTTTCCCGTGTTGGAGAAGTTAGGCTTTGCGGATGAGAATATTTACACCACACTGGAGAACCGGATGAAATGTGGTGTTGGAAAATGTGGCAGGTGTAATGTAGGGAAGCTGTATATCTGCAAAGACGGCCCCGTATTTACTAAAGCCCAGTTGAATGATATACCTCCTGAATACTGATTGTAAGGTATTCAAGGATTAAAATATTGTGTTTTCCGTTGTGAAACGGGAGTTACGTCGTATAAAAGCAAGGATATATACCGAAGTGACTTCAGGCAAATGATATCCGCCGATTGTTTTTATATGGTGATGAGGAATGCCCAATGGGATTAACTTTCATGTGTGTCTAATTTTAATAATGGTTTCACCATTGGGCGCCTCTTCTTTCTTTTTTTGAATGAGATTGTACAACTTAATTTTTTATATTACTATGATTCATTTATTACTATCTACTCTTGCGATGATGGGGCTTACGTTCCTCATAGGCTTCTTTGTAGCTGCAGTCATTAAGTTGATTGCCTATGCGGCCGATTCATTTGATTTTTATAGTTCCCACCGTTTGGAGCTACTCCGGTTGCGACGCTGGCGGCAGCATCGGCAAAAGGTGGAGAGATTAATCCGGCAGATACCCATTGCAGGCGAAGATGCTTTGGGAGATTCCCGTGAAGACTACAGTAGGGGGATTGACAGGAACTTTACTGGTTATCCCGGCTATTATCATGGAGTGAGCCCGGGAGCTTCAGAAAATAACCTGATGAATTATTATTATTCGCAGGACACCCGCGAATTCTTTCTTCGGGAAGAAGAGCAGGCCCACGTCATTAAGAAAAACTCAAAGAAACCTACTAACAAGTAATAAAAAGATATTTATTTATGGAAAATATAGACTTTGCGACCTTATTTCAAGGCATTGGCACTATGATGGAAAGCGGCTGTATGCTTGCCTGTGCCAGAATTTTCTTGGTACTCCTTGGTTTGTTACTTATTTATTTAGGTTGGAAAGGTGTACTTGAACCAATGGTAATGATTCCGATGGGATTGGGAATGGTAGCTATCAATTGCGGTACACTGATGATGCCTGACGGAACATTAGGTAATCTTTTTCTCGACCCGATGCTTTCCGATACGGATCAATTAATGAATACCATGCAGATAAACTTTCTTCAACCTGTCTACACACTGACATTCAGTAACGGACTGATAGCCTGTTTCGTCTTTATGGGGATCGGCGCGCTTTTGGATGTAGGCTTCCTGCTTCAAAAACCATTTGCAAGTATATTCCTGGCTTTGTGCGCAGAGCTGGGCACTTTTCTGACAGTACCTATTGCTTCTGCTCTTGGTCTGACTCTGAAAGAAAGTGCATCTGTGGCTATGGTAGGTGGAGCGGATGGGCCAATGGTTTTGTTTACTTCGTTGGCATTGGCAAAGCATCTCTTTGTTCCTATTACGGTGGTTGCCTATCTTTATTTGGGCTTGACATATGGAGGCTATCCTTACTTGGTAAAACTGTTGGTTCCCAAACGCTTCCGTGCTATTAAGATGGTGACAAAGAAAGCTCCAAAGAATTACGACGCTAAAGTGAAACTGGCTTTCTCTGCTGTTCTTTGTGCTATTCTCTGTTTCTTGTTCCCGGTAGCTTCTCCTTTGTTTTTCTCTTTGTTCCTGGGTGTTGCTGTTCGTGAGTCGGGTATGAAACATATCTATGATTTTGTGAGTGGTCCGTTGCTTTATGGCTCCACTTTTATGTTGGGCGTACTGCTCGGTGTACTTTGTGATGCACATCTGTTGCTCGATCCGAAGATCTTGAAACTATTAGTATTGGGTATTGTAGCATTATTACTTTCCGGTGTCGGAGGAATAATCGGAGGATATATCATGTATATTATTAAACGGGGTAATTACAATCCGGTAATCGGTATTGCAGCTGTTAGCTGTGTACCCACTACCGCGAAGGTTGCACAAAAGATTGTAAGCAAAGATAATCCGGACTCATTTGTTCTGGGAGATGCTTTGGGAGCTAATATCTCGGGAGTAATTACTTCGGCTATTATTACTGGTATTTATATTACGATAATTCCATATTTATAAATAAAAGTATAGCAGTTTTTTGAGATACTGTTGGTAATGATGCAAAAAAGAAATGGTGAACAAAAGGCTTGAAGGCTGTATGTTCACCATTTCTGTCTTGTATTAGTACTATTATGAAGCGATATCTCATCCCTTGCTGCCATATTTATCCATGTAAAGCGGCATCAATCGTTTCTTTTACTCTTCGTATGGAAGTCACATTGCGTTCATATTCATTGATGTGTACCGTGCCTCCCATGGAGACAGCTTCGTTTCTGAATCTCATCTCACTTTGAATGTTTTCGCGTGCCGAGAAATGAAACTCGTTGATTCCGGTTTCTGCGGCAATGCGTGCAATATTATTTTCATTCACTCCGCATCCGGCGAGTAACGTGATTCTTCCGGCGGTCTGTTTCTGTAATTCTTCTAAAAGGGGGATTCCCAGTTCAGCCGTAGGTTGCTGGCCGGAAGTCAGGATACGGTTACACCCCAGTTCGATGATCTGTTCCAATGCTCTTTGCGGATTACGGCATACATCAAATGCCCGGTGAAAAGTCACAGATAGCCCTTGGGCTGCTTCCATTAGTTTCTGCATTGCCGGTAAATCTACTTCACCCTCTGCTGTCAGGCAACCGAATACGACTCCGTCTGCCCCTGATTTCCGTGCGATTGCGATGTCTTTCAGCATTGTCCGGATTTCGATATCCGAATAAAGGAAGTCTCCTCCACGAGGGCGGATAATAACGTGCAGGCGGGTGTGAGTCAATACTTCTCTTGCAATGGCAATTTCTCCGTAAGAAGGGGTTGTTCCGCCTTCCGGTATTCCGGCGCACAGTTCCACGCGGTCTGCGCCACCTTCCTGTGCGGCCAGGCAACTTTCCACTGAATTGGTACAAATCTCAAATTGATACTTTCCCATAGTCGTGATATTAAAAAAGGGCGAATTTCTTCGCCCTTATATGAATCTTCTTTTGAATCGTTACGTTATTTAGCGAAACTTACCGCACGTGTTTCACGGATGACGGTAATCTTCACTTGTCCCGGGTAAGTCATTTCATCTTGGATCTTCTTGGCGATTTCACCTGACAGGCTTTCTGTCTGTTTGTCGTCAATCTTGTCTGCACCGACAATAACACGGAGTTCGCGTCCTGCCTGGATAGCATACGTCTTTGTTACACCCGGATAAGCCATAGCCAGTTGTTCGAGATCGTTCAGACGCTTGATATAAGCCTCTACGATTTCGCGACGGGCACCCGGACGTGCACCGGAGATGGCGTCACATACCTGTACGATAGGAGCCAGCAGACTGGTCATTTCCGTTTCGTCGTGGTGAGCACCGATAGCGTTGCAGATATCCGGTTTTTCTTTGTATTTCTCGGCAAGTTTCATACCCAGCAATGCGTGCGGCAATTCTGGTTCTTCATCAGGCACTTTACCGATATCATGCAGCAAACCTGCACGTTTTGCTTTCTTCGGGTTCAGTCCCAGTTCAGATGCCATCACAGCACAAAGATTGGCTGTTTCGCGTGCATGTTGCAACAAGTTCTGACCATAAGAAGAACGATATTTCATCTTACCGATGATACGGATCAATTCAGGATGCAGACCGTGGATACCCAAGTCGATGGTAGTACGTTTACCGGTTTCGATAATCTCTTCTTCCACTTGTTTGCGTACTTTAGCTACCACTTCTTCGATACGGGCCGGATGGATACGTCCGTCAGTCACAAGCTGATGCAGGGCTAGACGGGCAATTTCACGGCGAACCGGGTCGAAGGCAGAAAGAACGATTGCTTCCGGAGTATCGTCTACAACGATTTCAACGCCGGTAGCAGCTTCCAAAGCACGGATATTACGTCCTTCACGTCCGATAATACGTCCCTTGATTTCATCCGATTCGATATGGAATACCGTAACAGAGTTTTCAATGGCGGTTTCCGTTGCTACCCGTTGGATAGACTGGATAACGATACGCTTGGCTTCTTTGCTGGCTGTTAATTTGGCATCATCCATAATGTCGTTGATGAATGATTGTGCCTGCGTCTTGGCTTCTTCCTTCAGAGATTCTACCAGGCGTTCTTTGGCCTCTTCGGCAGACAATCCGGAGATTGCTTCCAGTTTATCGATTTCCTGCTGTTGCAGTTTATCGAGTTCATCTTTTTTCTTATCGACAATCACAAGTTGCGCTTCCAGGTTCTCTTTTACCGCTTCGGCTTCCATCTTTTTACGTTGGATTTCTTCCTGACGCTGGCTAAGTACCATTTCACGTTGTTTCAGCTTGTTTTCCGCTTGCTGAATCTTCTGATTCCGCAATGCTACCTCCTTTTCAAGGTCTGCTTTCTTATTCAGGAATTTCTCCTTCACTTCCAGCAGCTTGTTTTTCTTAATTACTTCCGCTTCCGTCTCCGCTTCTTTCAGGATATTGTCGTATTTGGATTTCAGTACATACCGGAATAGTATATATGAAAGGATTCCTCCTACGATGAAGCAAGCAATTGCTGTTGCTATTATTGCTATCATTCTACATTTAATTTAAGTATATAAATAAAAACGCACCGCCAAATATCAAAGCAATTATTTTGCTTGGATATTGTGCAGTGCGTGGTTGTTTTATCTCTTATCAGCGAATAGCCGGTCGGGATTTATTCTTCCTTAAAATAATCCTCCAGCAATTCTGTCAGTTCTTTTACCTTCTCCACATAGGGGCTGGTATCATTACGTTGCATCAATTGCAGTCTCTCTAACGAGAACTGATAGGCTACCATGGCAATAATTTTTTCGGGTTCCAGATTTTTATAGACTTCCCGGTACTTATTAAGCCTGATATTTACCTGTTTGGCAGCTTCCCGTACCATCTGTTCTTCCTCACGGTTAATGGTCAACGGGTAGTTTGAGTCTGCTATCTGCAGGTTTATTTTTATTTTATCGTTCATACATCTTGTTCCTATTCATTCAACAAAGCGATGCATTTATCGACTTCACGCACTAATTTTGACAATCGCAGCTTCGTCTCTTTTACGTCGCTGCCGTTAAGGCTGATTGCCGTAGCTGTTTTTAGGTTTGTATAGCTGACTTCCAATTCATCGTATTGAGCTTGTACCTTCTCGTTTTTCAGCTTTTCATTTTCGAGAAGCTTCTTCAACTCGGCATTTTCACGCTTAAGTTCATCGTGCAAATAAATCAAATGCCGTAGCTGCGTTTCAAAGGAATTCAATAACTTTTTTTCTTCTTCTGTCATCACTACACCAAAATTGTACACAAAAATACGATTAACTCTGATATTACAAAAACTTTTCGCGAGAAAATGTTCTTTTTAGCCTAAATTAGCTATGAACGGAGGGAAAAGTGGAGCATTGCATAGGAAGCAAATACAGACAGCTTATAATATTAAGGTATATATAATATAAAGGCATAATCTGCTTTCAATTCTTCTAGCTTTTGGACTTTATCTCTTTATTCATCGCCTAATTCTGGAATTTTTGCATCATTTTGAGCAAATTTTGTCCTTTATTGAATTGTCATTTTCCTTCTTTGCTGATAAATACCTGTATGTTTGCGTACCGAACTAACGGACTCAATTTATAAACATAAACATTTGTATTATCTAATCATGAAAAAGTATTATTTACTATCTCTTGCGACAGCTTCTTTGATAGGAGCAACTTGTATTCAATGTACTTCTCCGAAACAAAAGAGTGGGGAGAATACTCTTCCGCAGAAGAGTGAATTGTTTGCAACCCTACCGGACTGTTGTCCGACACCGGACGGAATGGCTGTCGCTTCCAATGGGGATTTGATCCTGGCTTGTCCGAATTTTGCAGATATTACACAACCAGCTTGTCTAATGCGTATCACTAAAGATGGCAAGATAACGAAGTGGCTTGATGTTCCGGTATTGGAAGAAACCGGTTGGGCTTCTCCGATGGGGATTGCTTTTAATGAAGAAGGCGACTTGTTTATTTGTGACAATCAAGGTTGGAGCGGAGCAGAGAAAGCACGGAATAAAGGACGCATTCTTCGCCTGAAGTTTGATAACGGTCAATTGAAAGAAACAATCGCCGTAGCATCCGGTATGGAGCATCCTAATGGTCTTCGTATCCGCAATGGAAAATTGTATGTCACTCAAAGTTCATTATCGCAAATCAAAGATCCTTCGGGTTTGCTTGTCAGCGGCGTATATTGTTTTGATATGAATGACCGTGATGTGGCAGTTACGAATACATCCGAAGATAAAAATCTCATTACCACTGTTATCACGAAGAATCCTGAAGTGCAATACGGATTGGATGGAATCGTATTTAATGAAGCGGGCGACCTTTTTGTAGGAAACTTCGGTGATGGTGCCGTTCACCGCATTAAGATGGATGCGGAAGGTAAAGTGCTTAGTAATGATGTATGGGCACAAGATACCACCCAGTTACGTACTACGGACGGAATGTGCATAGACGATAGAGGAAATATATGGGTAGCGGACTTCTCGGCAAATGCGGTTGCACGTATTGATAAAGATGGAAAGATTCAGCGCATTGCTCAAAGTCCTGATTGTGACGGTAGCGACGGAGGCTTGGATCAGCCGGGTGAACCTATCGTGTGGAACGGACAAGTAATTGTATCCTGTTTCGACCTGGTGACCGGACCGGACAAGGTTAATACTAAACATGATAAGCCTTTCACGTTGGCCAAACTGTCATTGGAAGAAAAAGAATAGAAACTAGGTACGGATTACGCGCATTATTAACTAAGGAATACACATTATCAATCATATGAAAAAATATCTATCAACCTTTGCCGGCTCCGCTATCTGTGGTGGATTTGCGTTTGGCATCTGGCCGGAACTTTGGAAGACATACGGTCTGATGGGAGGCTGGCTGGCGGCAACGCTGATTATCGGCATTATGTGGTATATGAATCATTATCATGGAGCCATTCTCAATCCTCCGGGAAAAATATGGCTCGATCAGGGTTGGTGCATCGGTTCTGCCGGAATCGCCTGGGGAATTGTCCGTTTTCAGGGAGATATCACCAACTTCTTTTATGCAGTGCCCACTTTAATCTGTTGTCTGATAGGAGGTGCCCTGGCAGGAATACTAGTATGGAAAATCCGTTCGTGCGATTGTGCCCGGAAGATAAATTAAGGAGGAAAGAACAATGAGCGAATGGTTACAGACTTATAATGAGTTTTTCGGCATGTATCATGCCGGAATCATCACATCTATTTTCGGAGCTTTTGCCGTCACCTTTACAGTGCTGATGAGCTGGCCTAAATTAGTAAAGGACTTTGGGCCGATAGGTGGATTTATGGCAGCCGCCCTTATTATCGGTACTTTCTGGGTAGTCAATCACAAATTGCCCGGATTCGGTTTTTCTACCGGACTGTTGAATGACGCCGAAGGCTTGCCGATGCAATTCTGCCTGATTCATCAGGGAAATCGTGGCAGTGCTCCCTGGGTAGATATGGGATGGGCAATTGCAATGGGATTTATCTTGTCCGACGTACTTTGCGCGCCGAAAGGAACACGCGGAGGACTATTGAAAGAAGCATTTCCCCGTTGGCTGGTGATTATTCTGGGTGGTATGCGACGGAAACTACGGTACGATGTACGAATTGGACGGGAAGAAACTTTCGGTGCAATCTAAAACAAAAAGCGGAGCTACTCCTTCGGACATTCTGTATAATCCGTTGTCAAAGTCTCTTTGGGTGACGCAACGATTCAACAACGAACTTTGGGAGATTGACCCGGCAACCCGTAAGGTGAAAACTAAAATTGCTGTCGGTCGTGAGCCTGTATCAATGGCTGCTTTTGCGAGCGATTCCTGCCTGTTGATTGCTAATAATCTGCCGGAAATGCCTTCTACGGCTTATCCGATTGCGGTACAGCTCGACATGGTCGATGTACTTTCGAAAAAGGTTTCGGGACGTATCATGCTTCCGAACGGCTCTACGGACGTGAAGTCGGTAGCAGTGGACAAGAATCATACTTTTGCGTATGTCACTCACTTAATCTCTCGTTATCAGTTGCCTACCAATCAGTTGGATAGAGGATGGATGGCTACCAATACATTGTCTGTCATTGACTTGAAGGCAAGAAAATGGCTGACTTCCGTCATCTTGGATACTCCGCAGAAAGGAGCGGCCAATCCGTGGTCGGTCATTGTTACTCCGGATGATAAACAAATCATTGTAGCGGCTGCCGGCAGTCAGGAGCTAGTGCGCATCGATCGTATTGCTTTGCACGAACGTCTTGCCAAGGCAAAGCAGGGAGAAATGGTCACTCCTTCCATGAAAGCATGGGGTAATATACCCAATGACGCGGGATTCTTGTATGGCATCCGTGACTTCATTCCTACGCAGGGAAAAGGTCCGCGTTCGGTGGTTGCCACAGGAGGTAAAATTTATACAGCCAATTATTATACATCGGAACTAGTGTCTATGGATTTGAACGGCAAGAACGTGCAGAAGCAGATTTTGGGTGCTCCGTTGGCTTTCACTAAAGTAGGTAAAGGCGATATGTATTTCCATGATGCGACCATTTGTTTCCAAAATTGGCAAAGTTGTGCAACTTGCCATCCGAATGATGCACGCATGGACGGGCTTAACTGGGATTTGCTGAATGATGGCATGGGTAATCCGAAGAATACAAAAACTCTTTTGCTTTCGCATCAGACTCCGCCTTGTATGGCAACTGGTATTCGTAAGAATGCCGAAGTTGCGGTATGTTCGGGCGTGAAGTATATTCTGTTTATGGAAGGAGAGGATGAAATCTATGAATCTATTGACGAATATCTGAAGTCTCTGAAACCTTTGCCCAGTCCTTATCTTCAGAATGGCAAACTTTCTGCGAAAGCGAAAAGAGGGAAGAAGATTTTTGAAGAAAACTGTGCAAGTTGTCATTCCGGAGAATATTATACCGACCTGAAACAGTATAAGGTAGATTGGACTACCGGACCCGATAAAGGGGTGTCGATGGACGTTCCGGCTTTGAATGAGTGTTGGCGTACGGCTCCTTATTTGTATGACGGCCGTAGTTATTCGATGAAAGATATGCTTAAGGTACACGGACCTCACAAACCAGTTTCCGAAAAAGAACTGGAAGAGTTGGAGGAGTATGTATTGTCTCTGTAATTTTGAATTTATATTTATGACAAGAATATATATTGTGATTCTGGCCTTTCTGTTTCCGGCATTTTTGTCTGCACAGACAAAAACGTTTGCAGGAACGGATTATTCGCAAGGAATTGTCTTCGTGATGGAAAATAATCAAATCGTGTGGCAACACAAAGCTCCCGATTCCAATGATTTATGGGTATTGCCTAATGGCAATATCCTTTTCACCACCGGACATGGAGTGCTCGAAATGACTCGTCAGAACGATACTATTTTTCATTATGAATCTAAAAGTCCGGTCTTTGCCTGTCAACGGTTGAAGAATGGAAATACGTTTGTGGGCGAATGTATAACAGGCCGTATGTTGGAAATCTCTCCCGAAGGTAAGATTGTGAAAGAAGTGTGCATCCTGCCGGAAGGAGTGAAAGAGAAAGGATTTGCTTTCATGCGTAATGCGCGGCGTTTGGATAATGGTCATTTTCTGGTGGCGCATTATGGTCCGCAGTGTGTGACGGAGTATGATACGAATGGAAAAGTGGTGTGGAACCTAGATGTTCCCGGCGGACCACATTCATTGACTCGTCTGCCTAACGGACATACACTGATTGCCGTAGCGGATAAAGATCAGAATCCGCGACTAATCGAAGTAACGGCAGAAGGAAAGACAGTTTGGGAATTATCGAATGCGGATATTCCCGGCAAACCGTTGAAGTTTTTGGGAGGCTTTCAGTATTTTTCCGACGGGCGTTTCCTGATTACAAACTGGACGGGGCATGTAAATCCGAAAGAGAAAGTACATATGTTGCTGGTAGACAGACAAAAGAAGATACTTTATTCTTTGGAAAATACTCCGGGCTTGAAAACCATGTCGTCCGTTTATAGTATGGATATTCCGGCAGGCGTTACCTCTTATCATTAATTAAAGTATAGATCATAAGAAAAAAACATTGAAATTTGCACTATGAAGTATCATCGAATAAAATGTAATTTGTATAAAGCGGAGGGAGACAGTTGGGAACAGATGGCGGAAGAATTACTTTCATCCGCCGTCCGGGAAGAGAGAGTGGTCCGTCTTGTACTCTTTACACGCTGTACGGATAATCTGGAATACAAGTTTCAACGTTCCTTTCTGGAACAATGGGTGGAGCGGCATTTCGTTTCTCCCCGTCCGGTCGTTTCGCTTGTGGCTCAAAAACCGTTGGTGGCGAACTTGGTGCTGGAGGCACATTCATTGGTGGAGGCTACGGATGAGGCACTCACAATAGAAGAACAGTTCACTTCTTCCTCTGTCCGTTACCTGCGGATCTTGACTCCTCACTATCGGGAAATAATAGCGGGAGGACTTTGTGCGGATGATTTGAATCTTCCTGTTCGCGAACAATCGGAACAGGCGTTCAGAAAGGCTGAAGAGATATTGAAAGCGGAACAGATGAATTTCGGTGACATTGTTCGTCAATGGAATTATCTGGAACGTATCACCGATATTGCGCATGGCAATCAGTGTTATCAGGATTTTAATGATGTACGCACTCTGTTTTATGCTTCTTCGGCATGGGAATCAGGTTATCCGGCAGCAACAGGGATTGGCACACAATATGGAGGCATACTGATTGATTTCAATGCTGTCAGCGGAGAAGTGGATATCGTTCCTTTGGATAATGATTGGCAACGGGCGGCTCATGTTTATTCGGATGAGGTACTGATTAGTCATCGGACGGATACGGAGAAAGGAACTCCAAAGTTCGAAAGAGGAAAGTCTTTGTCCGACCGTAGGCAGGAAGTGATTTATATTTCCGGCACGGCTGCTATCCGTGGCGAGGAAAGTGTAACGACCGGAGATGTACTTTTGCAAACGGAAATCACTCTTGAGAATATCCAGCATTTGATCGGACTGGAGGAGGGAAGAGAAAATCTGCCAGAACATTCCGGTAAGTTGGGACTCCTTCGTGTCTATCTGAAGAATGAAGAAGATGTGCCGGCTGTGAAAGCCGACTTGGATAAACTTTGTCCGGATCTTCCTATTGCTTATCTTTATGCGGATGTATGCAGAGAAGAATTGTTGGTAGAAATTGAAGGGATTGCTTATTTATAATAAAAGAAAGACAGATGAAACAGATTCGGCTGATAGCTTCACCGGTATTGATGTACATATTAGCGGGACTTTATGCCTTGATATTGGCAGTAGCCACTTTTGTGGAAAACTCTTATGGCCCCGCCATTGCCCGCGAGTATTTTTATTATGCTCCTTGGTTTATACTGTTGCAGTTATTGCAGGCGGTTAATCTATCGGCTATGTTCCTTCAAGGAAGTTATTTCAAGAGAATCAGTAAAGGCAGTCTGATTTTTCATGGAGCTTTTCTTTTTATTTGGTTGGGGGCTGCTGTCACTCACTATGTCGGAGTGACGGGTATCATGCATATCCGTGAGGGGGAAACGGCAAACAGCATGATGAAAGATGAGGGAGCAGGGATGGAAAAGACTTCCCTGCCTTTCTCTGTCACGCTGAATGATTTCAGGTTGGAACGTTATCCGGGTTCTCATAGTCCGATGTCTTATGAAAGTGATTTGGTAATTAAGAGAGGGCATGAATCTCCTTTGCAGACAACGATTCGAATGAATAAAGTGATTGATGTGGATGGTTACCGTCTGTTTCAGTCTTCGTTCGATCCCGATGAACAAGGCACAGTGTTGTCTGTGAGCTACGATCGTCCCGGTATGCAACTTACATATACCGGATATTTCCTGTTGCTTGTTGGTTTTGTATGGACGTTGTTCAGTAAGAAATCCCGTTTCGGACGGTTGCGTAAAGAGTTGGGGGAAATGAAAAAGAATGCTCCTTTCTGTCTCTTGTTCTTCCTGATTTTATCCGGAATATCAAGTATGCAGGTATTGAGTGCACAACAAAAATCTGTTTCTTTGCAGCAATCACCCATAGCAGCGCAACACCCTCTTGTGGTTTCTCAACTACCTTGTGTTTCTTCTTTACATGCCGAAAAGTTCGGTAGCCTGGTAGTGCTTAATCCAAATGGGCGTCTCGAACCCGTCAACAGTTATACATCTGCCATCTTACGCAAATTGTATGGAGCCGATCAACTGAACGGCATTGATTCGGATCAATTTTTTCTGAATCTGCTTTCTTTTCCTGATGAGTGGGGAGCCTTTCCTTTTATCAAAGTCGATAATAAAGAACTCCTTCAACGCTTCGGCAGGGATGGCAAATACATTGCCTGGCAAGATGTGTTTGATGCAGACGGCAACTATATCCTGACGAATGAAATGAACACGATTTACGCCAAACCGACTTCGGAACGAAAACGGTTGGACTCGGATTTATTGAAACTGGATGAATCGGTAAATATCGTATATCGTATCATGCAACACCAGTTGCTGCCGCTCTTTCCGGATGAAAATGATTCGCAGGGAAAATGGTATTCACCGGGTGATGATTTAAGTGCTTTTCAAGGGAAAGACTCTTTATTTGTAACCAAAATCATGGATTGGTATATCTATGAATTAGGTAACGGAATTCGTTCCAATAACTGGAAGGAAGCCGATAAAATCGTCGAAATGATGAATATCTTCCAACAGGCAAAGGCTAAAGTTCCCACTATTGACAATCAGAAAGTGAAAGCTGAACTTCTCTATAATCAGCTGAATCTATTTTTCTGGTGTCGTCTGGCTTACCTGATTTTGGGCGGCATCCTACTTTTCATTGCTTGCGGAGAGATTATTGCGGACTTTAAATGGGGGAGAAAACTAAGTGGTATTCTAATCGCTCTCTTGGCAATCGCTTTCCTTACGCATACGGCAGGTGTCTTACTACGTTGGTATATTTGCGGGCACGCGCCTTGGGCGAATGCTTACGAGTCGATGGTATGTACTTCCTGGATGCTGGTAGGCAGCGGACTTCTGTTTGCCCGCCGATTCCGTATTCTTCCAGCATTAGCGGGACTATTGGGTGGAATCATGCTTTTTGTGGCAGGACTGAACCACCTGAATCCAGAAATCACTCCTTTGGTTCCGGTACTCCAGTCTTATTGGCTAATGTCTCATGTCGCTATTATCATGATCGGTTACGTATTCTTTGCGCTTTGCGCACTGACAGGACTATTTAACCTTGTACTGATGAATTTGCTTTCCGCCACCAACCGGGTGAAACTCCAGTTCCGCATCCGTGAACTGACATTACTGAATGAAATGGCAATGATCCTCGGCTTGTTCTTTATGACCGCAGGCACATTTCTAGGAGCCATCTGGGCAAACGTCTCCTGGGGAAGATATTGGGGCTGGGATCCCAAAGAAACCTGGGCATTGATTTCAATCGTTGTTTATGCATTGGTACTTCATATCCGTTTCATTCCTCTTCTGAAAGGAAAGACCGACTGGTGCTTTAATCTGCTTTCGGTCGTAGCCATTCTTTCCGTTATAATGACTTGGTTCGGAGTGAATTACTATTTAAGCGGTCTGCATTCTTATGGAAAAACCGAAGGAGGAGATTTCTTATTGTGGATATGGGGACTGGGAGTCTGTCTTGTGTTTGTGTTGGCATTGTTTGCGCGTAAACGGTTGAAGAAAATCTCTGCCACATTTTTAATATTTTGATTGTCCTATTGTCGTGTTTCCAACCCTTTTCCACCTCGGCATATTGTTCCAGCTCCTTTGTTGTGATGCCTCGTCCTGTGTTCAGTCCCATTTTCTTTATATACTTGTTTTAGCATACTTTTCGCTTCTTGAACGGAAAGTTCGGAGCCTATGGGAAAAGTACGCTGGATAGATGTTTTCATCTGTCCCGACTGTTTTGTCAAACAAGATGAAACACTCTGTGTACATATCTATGTCTACGGCCTGCATGGCTTCTTTTATTTTGGTAAAGCCCTCGGGAGTAGTCAGCAATTTGTAATGTTTGTCCTGATTCTTCTCCAGGAAGTCGGTGACTTGCCGGATGCTAACCCCTTTGTAGATAGCCAATAAATTTTTGTATTCTTATCTCCTGTGAAGGTATCTGCAAAACGAGTTGTCTTATAAAGTATACTCATACTATAATTTTTTTTAGATGATTATTATATGTTGCAGTTGAGTAACTTCAGGAATGGACTTGTGTAACCGGATAGTTGCACAAGTGTAGCTGGGGAGTTGCTCAAGTGCAACATATTAATTCATGCGGATGAATTTGCTAAAAGATAAGGGGGAATTATTAATATATGGAGTAGAACTAATTACATCTTCCTTATGAATTGGTAAAAACATCTTGTCGATTAAGACAGTGCAAAGGTAGACTATTTTTATGAAGTAGACTATTCTTGTTTATATAATAATCCAGTATGCACAAATTAATTCTCACATCAATACTTTTGTTTTCATCTGCGAAGATATATACAAAGGCTTGTTTTGATATTTCTTCCATGTTTGCATAAGTAATAGCTGTTTGTTGTGTATAGTTAATAATGTATTTGAGCCTTTTGATATTTGTTTTTGAATATCTTCAGAAAAGTAGCGTGAAAAATTTGGTTGTATTCAAACTTATTTGTTCCTTTGCAAGATATAAACATAAAAAAACAAACATGAAAAGTTTACTGTTCTTAATGATTACTGCACTAATGTTTGCTGGATGTAGCAAAGATGAAGATAAAGATGAGTTTTATGAAAAACAAATTACTGCGAATGAATTAGAGTCCGGTACGGGGACTTATGTAATGAACAAAGGTTCGTATACATATTACTTAGTTTTTAAAAATGGGGGATTAGGATACTATACATATAAAGGGGGCAAATTTACAAGCATTCACTTTGTTGATTATTCCATAAATAAGAATGATCTCAACCTTGTTAAACATCCATACATGG